>CAMLRV010000303.1 GCA_946482495.1 uncultured Flavobacteriia bacterium | reverse complement strand
CTTTGCTGTAAAAGGTGCTTTTAAATTAGTTACTACCGAGCATAGCGTAATGGTGCAATTTTCCATTATGGTTCTAATGATTTTTGCTGGTTTTTACTTTCATATTTCTAGAGAAGAATGGATGTTACAAATTTTGGCATTCGGATTGGTTTTGGCTATTGAAGGTTTAAATACGGCTGTAGAAAAAATAGCCGATTTTATTCATCCAGAATTTCACAATAAAATAGGTTTTATTAAAGATATTGCAGCGGGAGCAGTTTTGTTTGCTGCTTTTAGTGCTATAACAGTTGGTGCATTAATTTATGTGCCTAAAATATTCAATTTGTAAAATTTAATGGCAAAAAAAGAAGTTTCAAATACAACCGAAAGTAAATTAGGTAATTCAATATTCAAAACATCACGTGGACAAAAATTCATCGTTGGTGTTTTGTTCGTTATTATTGCTGTAATTTTATTATTGTCTTTTATATCGTATTATATCTCAGGTAGTAACGATCAAAGTCAAATTTCAGCAATCGCAGACAGAAATGTTGTGGTTGAAAATTGGTTAGGAAAAATTGGAGCTTGGTTGTCAGATTTATTTTTGCATAAAGGATTTGGTATAGCTTCATTTATTTTTGTGAAAATCTTCTTTTTGATTGGAGCGTATTTAATTGTTGATTTGCCTTTAAAAAAATTAAGAAAATCTACTTTTTGGGATTTATATCTAATCGTTTTCATTTCCATTTTATTTGGATTATTATGGGATATTATTCCTTATTTATCAGGGATTATTGGTTTTGAAATTAACGATTTAATTCAAGATTACGCAGGAAAAATTGGTTCAATTTTATTACTGGTTTTTGCAACAGTAGTATTTTTAATTTTTAAAATTAAAGTTTCACCTGATAAAGTCAAAGATTATTTAGAAGCTAAAGCCGCAGAGAAAGCTGTAAGTGAATCTATGGTTGAAGTGGATGATAATACAGCTAGTGAAACTGAAATTCCGGTTGTGGATGAATTTATGGATGATCCAATTCCTGAACCAATTAACTACAAAAAAACAATTATTGAAGAAGAGGAAGATGATGAATGGAAAAATATGCAAGTGGTTAAAAGACCCGAAACTACTTCTTTTGAAGTTGACAAAGAAGCTTTAAAACCAACTATTGAACATGCTTCAGAAATTCATTTAGATTCGCAACCAAAACCTGTAGTTGAAGAAATTCCTCATAAAGAACCTGAGCTAATTCAAACAGATGACGCTTCTTTTGTAATCGAAAAACCAGAAGAAGAAGATATTGTTGAAGAAAGTTTAGCACAACGATTAGTACAAGATTTTGGTGAATTTGATCCAACTTTAGAATTATCAAATTTCCAAATGCCATCTATCGAATTATTGAAAGATTATTCTGGTGTTGGGATTACTATTAATCAATCGGAATTAGAAGAAAATAAAAACAAAATTGTAGATACTTTAAAGAACTACAAAATTGATATTGCTCAAATTAAAGCAACCGTTGGTCCAACAGTTACTTTGTATGAAATTGTTCCTGAAGCTGGAATCAGAATTTCTAAAATTAAGAGCTTAGAAGACGATATTGCTTTATCATTATCAGCATTAGGAATTCGTATTATTGCGCCAATTCCAGGAAAAGGTACAATTGGTATTGAAGTACCAAATGCAAATCCATCAATGGTTTCTATGAAAAGTGCCATTTCTTCACCTAAATTTCAACAGGCAGAAATGGAATTACCAATTGCTTTAGGTAAAACTATTTCTAATGAAACAATGGTGGTGGATTTAGCAAAAATGCCTCACTTATTAATGGCAGGAGCTACCGGACAAGGAAAATCAGTTGGATTAAATGCAGTTTTAACTTCGCTATTATATAAAAAACATCCTGCAGAAGTGAAGTTTGTTTTGGTAGATCCGAAGAAAGTAGAGTTAACACTTTTCAATAAAATTGAACGTCATTATTTAGCAAAACTTCCTGATACAGAAGAAGCAATTATTACAGATAATGCGAAAGTAATTAATACCTTAAATTCGTTATGTTTAGAAATGGATAATCGTTATTCATTACTAAAAGATGCGATGGTTCGTAACATTAAAGAATATAACGATAAATTCAAACAAAGAAAATTAAATCCAGAAAATGGTCACCGCTTTTTACCATATATTGTATTAGTAGTCGACGAGTTTGCCGATTTAATTATGACCGCAGGAAAAGAAGTAGAAACACCAATTGCTCGTTTAGCTCAGTTAGCACGTGCCATAGGAATTCATTTAATTATTGCAACGCAACGTCCATCTGTAAACGTTATTACAGGGATGATTAAAGCCAATTTCCCAGCAAGAATCGCTTTCAGAGTAACTTCTAAAATTGATTCAAGAACTATTTTAGATTCTGGCGGTGCCGATCAATTAATTGGACGTGGAGATTTATTATTTTCAAATGGAAATGATTTAATTCGTGTACAATGTGCTTTTGTAGACACGCCTGAAGTGGAAAGAATTT
>CAMLRV010000302.1 GCA_946482495.1 uncultured Flavobacteriia bacterium | reverse complement strand
AACTGAAAAAATTAATTTAGCAGCCAAAGACTTTGAAAAAATTGCGCAAAATAAAAACGCAACTGAAAAAGATTATCAAAATGCTATCGAAAAAGGTTTGGACAGATTTAAAAGTATTTATTTGGAAATTGATACCGAAGACAGAGAAAGAGTTTGCGCCTATTTTGAAGAGCTTATGGATATTGTTGGTCTTGAAAGTTCAGACGGACATTTGAATAATTTTATGTATGGGTTTTAAGCAAACTGAAAATTAAAAACGTCCTATAACAGCGGTTTGGCTCAATAGCTACAATTCAATAAATAACAACGTTCGATTTTCCGCTGGAAAATCTTATCTTAGCAAGAAAATAATCGTTCACGCAGCCGCTACTGCGCCAAGCCGCGGAACGTTAGCGGTAATATTAAAAACTGAACGCAATGAAAATATTAATAATTATAGGAATTATAGCATTTATAACCTTTACAGTTTGGATTGCCAAACGAAATGGTGTGACATCAGAATATAAATCCAAAGAAATTCAGATTTCAACTAATCTTGACGAACCAATTGATTTTGGTTACAAAACTGTTTGGATTGCGGTTAAAACAGATAAAAAAGAGAGAATAGCAGAAATATTGGAACTACAAAACATAAAAGGTTCAAATTGGAAAAGTGGAATTGACTCAGCATATAATGATGGTATTTTTATTACACCTTTAATTGGACAATGGACCATAGCAGTTGGTGTTAAATTATCAAATGGTCAGCTCGAAGACATAAATAAACTTGAAAGAATACTAAAAAAATTAAGTTCTGAATTTGGAGAAGCACAATCATTTGGAACTCATCGTGTTGTTGAATACCATCATTGGATAAAATCTGAAAATGGAATAATCACAAGAACATACTCCTACATTGGTGAAAGTGGAGAAAATCTTAAAGTATTTGGTGAATTGACAAAAACAGAAATCGGATTGAATTTGTTTAACTCATTCTCAAAAGAAGCAGAATCTGACAAATATTGGGAAAGAGAAGATTTAGATTACGCAGACGAAGAATTAGTTATGAAAATTGCTGAAAATTGGAGTGTAAATCCAACAAAATTGACAGAAAGAAAAGATATAAAAAAAGAATTAGGACTAGTCGGAAAATAAAAATACTACCGCTAACAAGCGTTTGGCAAGATTGCGAATTTTGTAGTAAATTCACGTTTACATTTCGCAAGAAATTTTATCTTTAACAAAAAATAATCGGTTCCGAAGCTCGCAACCTCGCCAAGCGCCGGAACGTTAGTAGCTATTTTAGAGCAACACAATGAGTAAAAACATTTCCATAATAATAACTAAAGAATATTCCACTTTCTATGAAAAATTAATTCATTTTAAAGTTGATGATTATTTTATCATTCCTGTTAAAGCTGATTGGATTCAATTTTATTTGATATCAAACAACGGAGAAAATGGAGAAAATCTTGATGAAATTTTCGAAAAAATTGTAAAAGTTTTATATTGTGATGATACAATCGCTGACGTTAATTCAACTCAACAAAAACATCCAAAACCTTTATTTCAAAATATTGAAAATTTAGAAAATCTGATGTTAATTGAAATTTTATCGGTATTGAAATTGAAAAATTTTGAGTTATACCATAAATCAGAAAATGAGCAAAATTATGTTTACTGGGAAGAATTTGTTGATGGAGTTTTAGAATATTATGCGTGTGAAAAATTTATGAATGACGAAACCTCAATTTGGAATAATGGAAAATTTAATATAGAAAACTATTCAAATTATGAAAATTGCAAAATAAAATTCTACGAAACCAAAAAAATACCTGATTAAAAAAACAGCTACTAACAGCGGTTTGGCACAATAGCTACTTTTGCCTTAACAACAACGTTCGATTTTCCGCTGGAAAATCTTATCTTAGCAAGAAAATAATCGTTCACGCAGCCGCTACTGCGCCAAGCCGCGGAACGTTAGCTACAATGTCAGAAAAAATGAATGAAGAAGCAACATATTTTGAAATATCAGATTCTGGAGATTTAATTCGAATTGAATTATTAGGATTGAGTCATCCAAATGCGGAAATGGATTGGGACAAAAATTGGGTAAAAGCAATTGTCGAAGTAAAAGCTGGAGTGTTTTCTGGAAAATTTAAAGCAGATTTTATGAACGTAGATTTTGTTAGTTTCAAAAATGAACTTGCAAAACTTTATGATAAACTAAATGGAATTGCATCATTTCAAACTTTGGAAGATCAAGTTGATATAAAAATTTTTGGCGATGGAATTGGACATTTAAATGCAAAATGTGTTGTAATGGATGATGCTGGAAATGGAAACCGTTTAGAATTTGAAATAGATTTTGACCAAACTCACATACCGAAAATATTAAACCAACTTGAAAAAATTGTAGCAAAGTTTCCTCAAATTGGGGAATTAAATTAACAAACACTGTAGCTAACAGGCGTTTGGCAAGATTGCGAATTTTGTAGTAAATTCACGTTTACATTTCGCAAGAA
>CAMLRV010000301.1 GCA_946482495.1 uncultured Flavobacteriia bacterium | reverse complement strand
GCTACCTGCTTTTTCATTCACATCAATTACTAGAGCATTTTCAATCACTCCGTTTTTAATTTTATTATGTGTTTTACAATATTTTGCTTCAATTTCTAATTCAAAATTAAAGTTACTTCCATTGTTCATTTCACTTTCAATTACCAATTTAGAACCCATTAAATTCAGTAATCTATTAGTGATAGAAAGTCCCAAACCAGTTCCACCATAATTTCTGGTTGTGGAAGTGTCTTCTTGTGAAAACGCATCTAAAATTTTATGCTGATTTTCAGGTTTAATACCAATTCCGGTATCAATAACCTCAAATTTTAGTCGTTTTTTATCGTTTTTTGATTCGAGATTAGAGATGATTAATTCAATTTGACCTTCGTGTGTAAATTTCACGGCGTTACTCAACAAATTAATTAAAATTTGCTTCACCCGGATATCATCTACCACCACATCGCAAGGCACATCGTTTTTAATATCAACAACAATTTCTAAGTTTTTCACATTTGCGTTAAACTTAATTAAATCAACAGCTTGATAAACAATTGGATATAATTTTGTTTTCTTTAAATCTAAAACCAATTTTCCTGCTTCAATTTTCGAAATATCTAAAATATCGTTTACAATATCTAAAAGTGATAATGCTGATTGATTAACGGTTAGTAAATATTCTTTTTGAATTAAATCGATATCTGTATTTAACAACAACTGACTAAACCCGATAATTCCGTTTAAAGGCGTACGGATTTCGTGACTCATATTCGCTAAAAATTCCGATTTAGATTTATTAGAAGATTCTGCTAATTCTTTTTCAATTACGGCTTTTTCTACTTTTTTTCTTTCCGTAATATCAATTAATACCCCTTCTAAATATTCTACTTTTCCGTCTTTTAAAATTCCTTCACCATATTCTTCAACCCAAACGATTTCGCCATCTTTACGTATAATTCGGCAAGTAACTTTATAAGGCTTTTTCTCTTTTAATGCTTTTTGAATAATTTTTACAGCATTTTTCTTGTCTTCTGGATGATATAAATTATAAATATGGAAATCGGTATTGATAATTTCCTGTTTTTTATAACCTGTTAAGACTTCAATTTCATCATTAATGAAAATGATATTTCGGTGTTCGTCTTCTTTTATTAAATAAACGGTAGCTGGAATATTATTGGCCAATAATTTAAATTTTTCCTCACTTTCTCTAATTGTATTTTCAATTTGGATTCTGTCAATCGTAACCGAAATATTATTAGTAAGTGTTTGAAGAATGTTTATTTCATCTGAATTCCAAATACGCTCACTTCCACAATCATCAAAACCTAAAAAGCCATAAAACACTTTTTTAATGAATATAGGTAAAATTAAAATTGACAAAACCATTTGTTCTTCTAAAATACTTTTAAAACTTCCATCTGGAATATCTTTCACTAAAGCCAAATAAGGTTTATTTTTAATAATAACTTCCATGAAATCAGGGAAAAGTTCATGTGGAATATTTTGCAATTCTGGATTGTGCAATTCTGTAAACTCTTCATGACTTGCCCATTCATACTTTTTACTTAAAAGATTCGTTTCTAAATCATTTTTATAATAATACACACGATTTACTTTTGTAGCTTCACCAACATAACTTAGTGAATTTTCAAAAACTTTATCTTCATTAGTCGTTTGTAAAAGGATTTCGGTAGTTTTTGTAATAGAAGTTAAAAGATCACTTTTATAAATAATAAGTTCCTCTGCTTTTTTTCTTTTGATGGTTTCCAGCGCTAAAGTGATAATATCTGAAACGGTTCTAGCGAAATTTACTTCATCTTCCGACCAATTTTTAATTTCCTTAGTGGCTTCAAAACAAGTAATAGCAACCAATTTTCCAGAAATATATAATGGGAAATCTAAAAGCGATTTAATATCAAATTTGGTAAAATATTCTTTTTGAAATTCTATAGTTTGAGTATCATTTTGTGCATCAACAGACAATAAAATTGGTTCATTTTCAATAATTTTGAAATAAAGTGGGAAATCTTTTTTGAACAAGGTTAAATCGCTATAATGCTTATCTTCACTTAGCACATAAATATTACTCAAATCGATATAATTATCATAATTATACCAAAGACTCACACGATCAATTTGCAAACCAATGGCTGCTTCTTTGGTAATGTACTCAATTAAATCAGAAGTTTTTCCGAATTTAAGGAAATTTAAGGTGGCCAATTTATTAGAAACCGCATTTAATCTACTAATACGATCATGTCTGGTGGCTTCTTGAATTTCAATTTTTTTCGAAAGAGAAACATCACGGGCAATTGCGGAAAATCCAACAATTTTTTCGTTAAAATCTCTTTTGATAGTTGTGTTTTGAGAAATCCATAATATTTCTCCATTCTTTTTATAAATTGGGAATTCAATTACGTCAAAATTATTTTTATCCTTTGGAACATTGGCATAATGTTGCACTACAAAATCAACATATTCTTCAACAATTAGGAAAGTAAATCGCTTACCAATTACTTCATCTGCT
>CAMLRV010000300.1 GCA_946482495.1 uncultured Flavobacteriia bacterium | reverse complement strand
AAAAATGTCATTCAAACTGAAACGGGTTTAAACTACATTAAAGAAGATCATGAAAATTTAAAATACGATGCAAAAGGATTTAATGCTGATTTGGCAATTCGTTGGGGATTTTTCAAAGAAGAATTAGAAATCATTGGGGAAATTCAATACCAAAAAGACAATTATACACAGTTAGGTTATAGTACAAGCCGAAGCGCATTACGTCAAACTATATTAGGAGCCAAATATTTATTTTATGATCCATTTAAAAACTATGAGGAAAAGCCAAATTTGTATAGTTGGAAAGCCAATCACCGTTTCAAATGGAGACAATTCATCCCGGCTTTAGCAGGTTATGCAGGTGCGAATTTCAATTTGGTAAAAGATAATTTATTTAATTATGCTCCAGCTAATGTGGTGGAACCAAAATTTAGTCCGAAAGCCATGATTATTGCTCAAAATCATTTTGGAAGCAGAACCGTTTTAGTAACTAACATCGCCTACAATAAAATTGGAACGGATTTCGCAAGTATCGATTATATTTTGACATTAACTCGTGGAATTAACCAAAACTGGTCGGTTTTTATTGAAAATCAAGGTTATAACGGAAAATATTATAGTGATGGAATTGTTCGTTTAGGTGCGGCATATTTACATAAAAAAGACATGCAATTTGATGCATCTTTTGGTACGAATATCAAATCAACTCCAGGAATTTTATATGGTGGAATTGGATTTACTTGGCGTTTTACTAAAAACTACAAAGAAGTAAAAATGGATAAGCCAGGAACTCGAAGTAAGATGGACAAAAAAATGGACAAAAAAGCCGATAAAAAGAAACGAAAAGACGAAGTGGAATAATGATAGAAATTAAAGAAATTTTCTCTAAAAAAGAAATGAAGGAATTTGTAAAATTTCCTTTCGAATTATATAAAGACAATAAAAACTGGGTTCCACCATTAATTCAAGAAGAATTAGAATCCTTTGACAAAACTAAAAATCCAGTATTTCAAACAGCTGACACTCATTTCTATTTAGCTTACAAAAACAATAAAATTGTTGGAAGAGTTGTGGCTATTATCAATTGGGACGAAGTAAATATTTTAGGAAAAAAGAAAGTCCGTTTTGGTTGGTTTGACGTGATTGACGATATTGAAGTGACTAAAGCACTTTTAGATAAAGTTATCGTATTCGGAAAAGAAAACAATTTAGAAAATATTGAAGGTCCTATGGGGTTTTCAAACTTGGATAAAGTGGGTTGTTTAATTGAAGGTTTCGAAGAGAAAAGTTTGATGATTACTTGGTATAACCACCCCTATTATGCAACTCATTTTGAACAATTAGGCTTTTCAAAAGAGAAAGTATATATCGAAAGTAAATTTTCGTTTAAAAACATCGATTCAACTAATTTTCAACGTATGGCAGATATGATTGAAAAAAGATATGAATTAACGCACTTGAATTTTACTAAAACTAACGACATCATGCCATATGTGGATAAAATGTTTGGCTTGTTTAATTCGAGTTATGCTTCTTTACAATCATTTGTGCCTATTAACGATATTCAAATTGAATATTTCAAGAAGAAATATATTAGTTTTATCAATCCAGAATTTATTAAATTCATTATGGATAAGGATGATAATATGGTAGCATTTAGTATTGTTATGCCTGATTTTGCCGACGCACTCCAAAAAGCAAAAGGAAAATTATTCCCATTTGGATTTTATCATTTGTTACAGGCAAAAAAGAAAAGTAAAACTGCCGTTTTTTATTTAATTGGTGTGCTACCTGAATACCAAAGTAAAGGTATAACTGCTGTTATTTTCAATGAAAATCATAAAACGTTTACACAATTAGGAATTGAAACTTGTATGCGAACTCCAGAATTAGAAGAAAATCAAGCGGTTCATAATTTATGGAAACATTTTAATCCAATTATTCATAAGAAGCGTTGTACTTTTATTAAAAAAATTTAATTAAACAAAAAAATGAAACTTGCTAAAATAATCTTTTCACTTTTAATTTTTACTTCTTCTTTAGCTCAAAAAGTCGAAAAAATCACAGTTCCAAAAGGAGTTGTTTATAATTATTGTGATGTTAAAACACTTGAAAAAGCTAAAAAATTAGTTGCGCAAAATTTATCAGAAGCTAATAATTACGATTTATTACAAGGTAACCTAATAATCGGACCCGTTTTATGGAATAGTTTAAAAGATAACGACAAAATTAAAGGTATTGAGAAAGGAAGAGTAGAATTTCATGTCGATGATTTAATTTTAGAAGGAAAAATGAGTCAAGATGTTAATGATTCAAAAATCATTTGGGATGAATTTAAAAAAGAAATTTCTAAAGATTACATTATTAGAAAAGCAAATGAATTGGAATTACAGTATTATTGGACAGTAATTTCGTTTGACATTGATGAACCTTTATTAATTATTGAAACTAAAAATCATAATTATATTTTAAATATTTTAAAAGATGATTTAAAGTTAATGTGGTTAGATGAAGCACCAAGAAGTTCCGATTTAAC
>CAMLRV010000299.1 GCA_946482495.1 uncultured Flavobacteriia bacterium | reverse complement strand
GGATATATTTCCGTTTGAATTAAAGGTTTTAATTCAGGAAAAAATTCTGAAATTAATCAATCACAAATTTGCCGAATATTTAAACTTGCTTTACATTATTGATGTTTCCGAAGAACAAATTAAAAAACTAGACGGTTCAGATGTTTTTAAATTATCAGAAGATGTAACCTTTTTAATTTTAAAACGCGAATGGCAAAAAGTATGGTTTAGGAATAAGTATTAAAGATAAATTTCGTTTTTAAACTTTGGTGTCACAATTTTTATCTTCTTCACATTGATGGATTGAAAGTTTGGAAGTGGTTTTATCTTTTTCACAAACACTTCATTTTCATCTTTTAAAGCTTTTTGCTCTCCGTCATCACATGTTTCAAACTCTTTTTTAAATTCAATTTTTCCTGTCGATAAATTAAAATCGGTGGTTTCAAAATACTCACAAGGTTTTCCATAAAGATAATGGAATCCGATTAATTCGAATTTTTTATTTTGATATCTAAATTTGTGAGTCACAAACCATTTCCAACTAGAACCGCCGTCATGCGAAATTTCTAAAATTCCATTTGCAATTTTTAATGATTTGCTTATAAAAGGATCACCACCCATCATGCCACCCGATTCACTAGCCAAAATTGCCGATTTAGAACGAGCTAACTCTGTCCATTTATTATTTTTCTTTGTAAAAACTTGTAACAATCTAATTTTACCATATTCACCTTTTTCGGCTAACTCTGTTACAATAATTCTTTCGTCAATTTTATCATTTGTTAAATCACCATAAATATCTACCAAAACAGATTCGTCTTGAATTTTCGTAAACCCGAAAGAAATTAAAACAAGTAGTAAAACTATTTTTTTCATGTTAAAACATAATCCTTACAAATGGAAACCAAGATTGAGGATACACATGATTATCATCTTTGTGCAACACATTAAATTTTATACCAAAAGTGACGTTTTGCGCGCGATACCCTGCACCTAAAAATAATGCCGTATTCCAAAAAGAATCGTCAAAAAGATAATCATCATCAAAATTTCGTGTCACTCTTAATTGTTCGATTTCGGCGGAAAGCTGAATTTGCTCAATTGGATGCACTAATCCAATTAAACTTCCTCCAAAAAAGGTTGATTTATATCCAATAGAATTAAAGTTGGAAGCATTCTGTTCTTGAGCCACATAACTTCCAGTTAAACCTACTCCAAAAGTAAAAGTTTTATCAAAATTATAATATCCAGCTGGAGATAATGAAATATTCGTAAAACCATTACCAACTGCCAAACCTAAACCACCACCAAACTGGACTTTTTTCCAAAACAAACTTTTCGTTTTTGGAATACTATCTTGCTGTGAAAACATCACCGAAGCATTCAAAAAAACAAGTGCAAACAAAAACGTTTTCAGCAAGTTGACGTTTAATTTCATTTCAATTCTATTTTTTTTGTTAATTACTACATAAAAGTAGAAATTTCTTTGAACTTTTAGCATAAAAGTTTATACTTTTGCATAAATTTTTTTAACCAAATCGTCATTAAGACAGAATTATGGATAGGTTTTCCTTTTTAAACGCAGCACATACTGCTTTTTTTGCAGATTTATACGATCAATATTTACAAAATCCTGATAGCGTAGAACCAAGTTGGAGGAGTTTTTTCCAAGGCTTTGATTTCGCCAATGAGTTTGGCAATGGAATGGCTGAGGAACTGGAAAATATGGCCAATGGAGGCGCAGACTGCTCTTTGGTTTCCGAAAAATTACAAAAAGAATTTAACGTTTTAAAGCTGATCGACGGTTACAGAACCCGCGGTCACCTATTTACGAAAACCAACCCGGTACGCGACAGAAGAAGCTATTCCCCGGATTTGGCGATAGAAAATTTCGGTTTGACGAGTGCCGATTTAAATACGGTTTTCGACGCTGCAAAAATCGTGAACCTTAAACCGTGCTCGCTTCAGGAGATCCTGAATCACCTGAACAAAGTGTATTGCGAGTCAATAGGTATCGAATACATGTACATCAAGGATCCGAAAACCATCAACTGGATTCAGAGAAAACTTGATGTTAACGACAACCTTCCCAATTTTGACGCGGATCAGAAGAAACGGATCCTTAAAAAATTAAACGAAGCAGTTTCTTTCGAGAACTTCCTTCATACCAAATATGTAGGGCAGAAACGTTTCTCCTTAGAGGGAATCGAGTCCGCCATCCCGGCTTTAGATTTCTTAATCGAAGCTGCTGCAGACAAAGGCGTAGAGCAATTCGTAATGGGAATGGCACACCGTGGCCGTTTGAATGTATTGGCGAACGTGTTCGGAAAACCAACCCAGGATATTTTCTCCGAATTTGACGGAAAAGATTATGATGACGATGCGTTGTTCGACGGAGACGTGAAATACCACTTAGGCTTAACTGCCGACAGAAAAACGCAGAACGGGAAAAGCATTAACATCAATTTAGCACCAAACCCTTCACATTTAGAAACAGTTGGGGCTGTAATCGAAGGAATTGCAAGGGCAAAACAAGA
>CAMLRV010000298.1 GCA_946482495.1 uncultured Flavobacteriia bacterium | reverse complement strand
GAAGTTTTGCAATATGTAAATGCCAACTCAGTTTATTATAAAAATTTATTTCAAGAGCATAATATTGATGTTTCTCAAATAAAAAATTTGGTAGATTTACAACATCTTCCAACCACAACTAAAGAAGATTTACAAAAAAATAATGATGATTTCTTATGTGTTCCTACTCATAAAATAATCGATTATGCCACTACTTCTGGTACATTAGGTGATCCTGTAACTTTTGGTTTAACGGATAATGATTTGGAAAGATTAGCTTATAATGAAGCTATTTCTTTTGATTGCGCTGGAATTAAAGAAGGTGATGTGGTGCAATTGATGACTACTATGGATCGTAGATTTATGGCTGGTTTGGCTTATTTTTTAGGCTTGCGAAAAATGAAAGTTGGAGTAATTAGAGTCGGAGCCGGAATTCCAGAACTGCAATGGGATTCTATCTTGAAATACAAACCCACACATTTAATTACAGTTCCATCTTTTCTTTTAAAACTGATTGAATATGCCGAATCTCACGGAATCGATTATAATAATTTAGGTATTAAAGGTGCAATTTGTATTGGTGAATCATTGAGAAACCAAGACTTTACCAACTCAATTCTAGCTGATAAAATTGCAAGTAAATGGAATATTAAATTGTTTTCTACTTATGCATCTACTGAAATGAGTACTGCTTTTACAGAATGTGAAAATGGAATTGGCGGGCATCATCATCCTGAATTAATTATTGTTGAGATTTTAGATGATGAAAACAAACCTGTAAAAGAAGGAGAAAGTGGTGAATTGACAATAACAACTCTTGGAGTTGAAGCGATGCCTTTAATTCGATTTAAAACGGGTGATATTGTGAAGTTGCATACAGATTCATGTACTTGTGGAAGAAATACACTTCGTGTTGGACCAGTTTTGGGAAGAAAGCAACAGATGATAAAATATAAAGGTACAACTTTATATCCACCAGCAATGAATGATGTTTTAAATGATTTTGAGACTATTGATAATTACTTAATTCAGATTTATACTAATGATTTAGGCACGGATGAAATTGTAATTAAAATTGCAGCAAATGCTCCTTCAGAAGAATTTTTACTTGAAGTGAAGGATCATTTTAGAGCGAAATTACGTGTGACACCAAAAATTGAATTCGTTGCTAAAGAAATTTTAAATCCTATAGTCTTCAACCCGATGAACAGAAAACCAACAAGGTTTATAGATTTAAGAAAGTAAATGTTTACTCAATTAAATAAGCCAAAACATAGTTTTCTATTTCTTCTAAATGAACTACAAAACTTGTAGTGCTGTCATTTATTTGAACTTTAGCAATGCAAGAATTACTGCCTAATTGAAAAGGTTGTATTGATATATTATCTTTAAAACTAATATCATTTTCTGGAATTAGTTTGAAAACAGCTTCTTTAATTGCCCAACAAAATGTAGTTAATGTAATCGCATCATTTTTACTTCCATTAAAATTGATAATAAAGTCTTCATTGAAAAGTAATGGAATATTTTTTATCAGTTTTTTGCTTTTTAATTGAATGTCGATTCCAGCATTTTTGTCACTAATTATAATACTTGCAAATTCGTGGGAATGAGAAATAGAAATTTTTTTGTCATTTTTCAGAAAAGGTTTTCCGAAAGTATCATAATATAATTCCGAATCAGAATAATTAATTGAATTTAGTAGTTTTCTAACAGCTAAAAATTCTTTAATCTGCTTATCAGATTTCATTCTAGCTATTCGATTTAAAGAGTTTTCACTAAGAATAAGATTTTCTTTTAAATCAGCAATTTCTTCATTTATATGCCATAAATAAATTGAAGTTTTATTCGGAAGTGATATTTTTTTATAAAGTGGCATTTGCATTTATAATTATTGGTAAAAACATAAAAGTGGACAAATCTATCAAAATTTAGAGTTGTCCACTTTAGTGGACCTGAGTGGAGTTAAATCGAACTTTTTCAAAGAAGATTTAAAACTACTTCAGCGCAATATAACCCTATTTTTAGAAAAAGAATAATTTTTCAGCTTACTATTTATATATTTGGTATATTATTTGAATTGACCTATTTTTGATAAAATTTGAAATTAATAATGAAATAGAAAATAATATTTAAAAAATAACATTAGCGTTAGCTATTAATCTTTACACTGAAACCGCCAATTTTCAAAAGCAATTACAAGATTAATAAGTTAGACGTTCACGTTACGGCGTGGGCTTCTCTTATCTGTAATTGTAGGTGCTTGGCGGTACCTTAGTGTAGGATTTTGAGTTTGTCCCACGCTAATTGTTTTATATAACTTTAAAACTCTTTGGGACTGGGGTTATTTTAAACAAATTATGAAAAAACAATTTAAAAAAACAGTCTTATTTCTAATTGTGATTCTATCATTATTAGGTTGTTCATCTGATTCGGATTCTTCTACATCAACACCTGCACCATGTCCACCTGGTTATACTGGAACAAATTGTAATATTCCAATAACACCAACGAAAATTAAAATCACTAAGTTTAAAGTAA
>CAMLRV010000297.1 GCA_946482495.1 uncultured Flavobacteriia bacterium | reverse complement strand
AGTATATCATAGCGAAGAAATTAATGTAGAACCAGGCCACGAAGGACACTTCCATTCAAATATTGGAATATTTATTATGATTGGTATTGTATTTCAAATCATCTTAGAATATTTTTCAAAAGGTGCTGAACACGGTCACGTTCATGGTCATCAAAAAATTTCACATATTCCATGGTTGTTGTTTTCCAGTTTATGTTTACATGCGCTTTTAGAAGGTTTACCCATTAACAAACACCATCATTTGGCATACGGAATTGCGATTCACCACTTCCCTATTGCCATTATATTGACCACATTTTTCAAAAATGCACAATTGAATTCCAAAGCGATTTTATTCTTCATGATGGCTTTTGCATTCATGACGCCAATAGGAACATTTATGGCAGATAATCTGAAGTTTATCATGAATTATTACACCCAATTATCTGGAATTGTAATTGGAATTTTATTCCATATTTCATCAACTATCATTTTTGAAAGTAGCGAAGGACACAAATTCAATTTAGCTAAAATGGCTGTAATTGTTTTAGGAATTGTGTTGGCGAGTTTTATGTAATTACTTGTTCTTTTCTTCGATCCAACGACTCATAAATTCCGTACTTCTCATCGTATGGAATTGCAACATTTGCCCAATAAAATTGTTATTTCTGTGTGATTCAAAATCGGTTTGAAGCTTATTCAAAACTGCAATAAAATCAGATTCGTAAATTGAGAACAAAAATTTTTTCTTGATGTTTTCAAAACCTTTATAAACAGAATTTTCCCAAACCTCTTTATTCGAATATAATTCAACAGCTTTCTGAATAAAATTGGAATAATCATCAGAAATAAAACCATTCCATGGTAAATTATCATGCATGGCTTCAGCTCCAATTGATGTTGTAACAGATGGCGTTCCGTATTCCATACACTCTAATAATTTTCCTTTTATTCCAGCTCCAAAACGTATTGGTGCTAACAAAACTCTTGCAGAACAAATCACTTTTTCTGCACTTTCCGCTCTTCCATGTATAAAAAATCGCTGTTTTGGATTATGTAATTGATGCACTTTCTGAGTCGGATAGGCACCATAAACATTCAACTTTGCGTTTGGAATCAATTCTTTTAGCTTTGGCCAAATTTCTTTTTTCAAGACCAAAACTGTATCCCAATTCGGTTCGTGGTAGAAGTTTCCAATAAATACGAAATCTTGTTTTGCATTGAAGTCCTTTTTTTTTGGAGAAAAATCCGCAACCCAAATTGGCAAATAAAACAATATCGATTTTGGAACTTGAAATACTGTTTGCAACAAATTCATTTCGAAATCTGAAATCATTAACGACAAATCGCACCTAAAAATAGAAGCAATTTCTCGTTTTGCTAGATCAGAATTGTAATTTAAATTATCAAAAGGTATATTTTTCTTAACTGCTTCATGTCTGGCATGTCGTAAACAATGTAAATCTTCTGTATCTAAAATTTTAATCGTTTTAGGCAATACATTTGAAACTCTCCAACCAAATTGCTCTTCCACCATAAAACGGTCAAATAAAACAATATTTGGATTAATTTGCAGCAATACTTCATCAAAACACGAATCATTAATTTGAATCGAATGCTGAGTAATTCCTAAGTCAAATAAATCAAAAGAAAATTCACTCTCAGATGCAATAGATGCATATTCAATACTATAGTTCTGAGATTGAAAAAAACGAATTAATTGAAGCATTCTACTTCCTGCTGCAGAAGAATTAGGTTCTACCCAAACCGAACTAATGATAAGTATTTTCATAGTTCAAATATACGAAGTTTTCTTTTCTGGGCGTTCCCTTTCAGGTCGTGTGTTGCGCTATATCTTTTTTATTTGGTATTAACACTTCGACAAGCTCAGTGCAAAAACCACTAAAAAAGGATACCGCTTCACCCACTAACGCAACGGTTTTCACAAAACACAATAATAAATACAAAAACAAATTATTTTTCAAAACTTAATTTAATAATTCGTTATGGCAAATTAATTTAGTTTATTCTGTTCTAAAGTAATATGAAACGTATTGAATAACCAAGCACATAAAGATTCTTTTTCTTCCTTTGACAATGATGTCAAGGCAATTTTTATTTCTCTTTTAAATCTTTCTGGATTATTTATTGCTTTTTCAATTTTTTCTTTTGTATAAAAGTATAACATTCTTGACATGATGGGGTATTTTAAATAATATATCTTCTTAACATTATAAATTTACAAACAAAAGAAATATGACCGATAAAAAGTATAATAAAATCGATGAAATGCATTTAATTTTAACATTTCTAACAATAATTGTAAGAAAAAACAAATGTTAATTCTTTAATTATCAATTAGTTACAAATAAAAAACAATCAAAATTAAAACAAAAAGCAATCTTTTTAAAACAAAAAGCAATCTTTTTAAAACAAAAAGCAATCTTTTTAAAACAAAAAAAAGTCTCAATCAAAAAGATTGAGACTTTAATAAAAGAAGGCGGCGACATACTCTCCCACAATACTGCAGTACCATCTGCGCAGTT
>CAMLRV010000296.1 GCA_946482495.1 uncultured Flavobacteriia bacterium | reverse complement strand
ATCAATTTTACAAAATAGTCCTTTTGAGTTTCTTCCTCAAAAAAAGCTTGCCAAGAAAAATCAATATTTTTATAAAGCATATTTATAGTTTTTACAAATATAAACACTTTATCTTTTGTAACTTTGCCATTATACTAGAATTACAGAATGATTTCAATTACCGAAAAAACATTAAAAGATTTAGAATTCAATACAATATTACAAACCATTTCTGATAGATGTAATACAGAAATTGGAATGGAAAAAGCACTTCAAATTCAGCCATTTAAAAACAAAGAAGCGCTGTTTTCTGAATTGGCATATACCAATGAATATGTTTCTTCTTTTAGCAATAATAATGCGTTGCCTAATCACGGTTTTGAAACAGTAACCGCCGACTTGAAACTACTAGCAATTGAAGATAGTTTTCTGGAATTAGCTTCAATTAAAAAAATATTAGATTTAACAAAATCTACTAATGAATACTTAAAATTTTTAAAAAAATTTAAAGACTATTACCCCGCATTATTTAACAAATCTGAAGATATTGAGTTCACACTTTTCGTATCAAAAGCGATTGAAGAAATCGTGAATAAATATGGAGAAATTAAAGATGATGCGTCACCAGATTTAGTGAATATTAGAAGAAATATCAATATTGTTCGTGGTAAAATCAACCAAAGTTTCGGAATGGCATTATCACATTATAATTCATTAGGTTATTTAGATGATATTAAAGAAACTGTAGTTGACAATCGTAGAGTTTTAGCGGTTCAAGCGATGTTTCGAAAGAAAGTTAAAGGTTCTATTTTGGGTAATTCTAAAACAGGAAGTATTGCATACATTGAACCAGAAACTACCTTAAAATTTTCTCGAGAATTAAATAATTTAGAGTTTGAAGAACGAGAAGAAATCATGCGTATCCTGCGTGTGCTTTCAGCAACAATCAGACCATATGTTAGTTTAATTTCTCAATATCAAGATTTTCTTTCCGATATTGATGTCATTGCTGCCAAAGCAAAATATGCACATCGAATTGGTGGAATTCTTCCAAAAATTAATACCGAAAAACGTTTATTTTTTAGAGAAGCCTTCCATCCTATTTTACTTTTAAATAACAAAGCGGAGAACAAACCAACATTTCCACAAACCATAGAATTAGAAAGTAATAACAGAATTATTGTCATTTCCGGACCAAATGCTGGTGGGAAAACTATTTCCCTGAAAACCATTGGTTTACTGCAATTAATGTTGCAATGTGGTATGCTAATTCCAGTTCATGAACGCAGTGAAACTTTTTTGTTTGATAGAATTTTAACAGATATTGGTGATAATCAATCTATTGAAAATCACTTAAGTACTTATAGTTACCGTCTAAAAAACATGAATTATTTCTTGAAGAAATGTAACGATAAAACCCTGTTTTTAATTGACGAATTCGGAACGGGTTCTGATCCAGAATTAGGTGGTGCTTTAGCGGAAATTTTCTTGGAAGAATTTTACGATCGTGAAGCGTACGGAATTATTACAACACATTACACCAATTTAAAAATCTTAGCGAACGAATTGCCTTTTGCGAGTAATGCCAACATGTTATTCGATGAGAAATCATTGGAACCAATGTATAAATTACATTTAGGCCAGCCGGGAAGTTCGTTTACGTTTGAAGTGGCACAGAAAAACGGCATTCCTTACGGATTGATTAATCGTGCAAAAAAGAAAATTGAGAATACAAAAGTTAGATTTGATAAAACCATTGCCACTTTACAAAAAGAGCGTTCTAAAATGGAAAAAACTTCTTTAACCCTTAAAGAAGAAGAAACCAAAGCGCGTGAAGAAAGTAAGAAAATGGAAAGTATCAATAGTAAAATTCAGGATAAATTGGAACGTTATCAAGAATTATACGATGCGAATCAGCGTTTGATTTATATGGGGCAGAAAATTGATGATATTGCTGAAAAATACTTCAATAACAAAGATAAAAAGACTCTAATCGGTGATTTTTTAAAAATGGTTGAGATTGAAAATTCGAAACGTAAAAAAATCTCTGCTAAAGAAAAAAAGAAGCAAGAAGTTATTGTAAAACAAGTGATTGAAGAAGTAAAAGTTAAGGTAGAAGAAATTCGTATCGAGAAAAAAGAAAAGAAAATCAAAGCCAAATTAGTTCCAGAAAAACCTGCAGTGGTTTTAAAAATTGGTGACAGAGTTCGTATGAAAGACGGAAAAGCCATTCGACTTCCGGATGACAAGAGCACCCAGGAGAACATGATTTTCGAGCCGTATAAGAATCTGGCAACTCTTGATTTTATGACTGGACTTATCAAGAATACATCAACTGAAGACAGAAAGTGGGCTACAGACCAGACCATCCGTAATATGCAGGATGCTCAGAAGTACGCCAAGGTCATAGCTGGTGATGGAATGCCTGCGGACGTCTACGAAGGCTTTGCCGATATCAACAACCGCACGATGTATGTAGAATATGCTACTAAGATTATTCTTGGCCAGTATCCGATCAGTAAATTCGATGAGTTCGTAGATAAATGGAACAAATC
>CAMLRV010000295.1 GCA_946482495.1 uncultured Flavobacteriia bacterium | reverse complement strand
CTTGTGCAACTATATTGCCATCATTATCTTTTTCAATTGAAGAAATCATTTCGAGTTGAACTAGTGTAATATCTTGTGTTGGCTCTGGTTGCTTCAGAACGACATAATTGTTATCTGATGATTTTTTATTTATAGAAATTGCCTTATCTAAATCCTTGATAGCATTTTCAAAATCTATCAATTCATAATATATTTCTGAACGCTGATAATAATAATCTTCTTTGGGTTCAAGTTTAATTGCTATATCTATATCTTTAATTGCCTTTTCCAAATCATTCACGATCAAATATAAATTTGATCTATTACTGTAATAGAGAGACTTTTTTTTATCTAATAAGACAGCGCTGTTATAATCAATTAATGCTAAATCATACTTTTCTAAATCTTTATTAATCACACCTCTCATATTGAAAAAATCAGCATTTTTATCATCAAGCAATAATAGTTTTTCTACAATTTCAAGTGCCTTTAAATTTTTCTTTTGTTTTCGGTAATAATACTCAAACAAACCTAGTAGATTACTTTCATTTTTATCATCAATATTTAAAATTTTAGATCTTATCGAAAATTCATTTGTAAAATCTTTTTGTTTATTATAGCAATTAGCAAGATTTAACAAATAAGGTACATTATTTTCCTCATATTTTAATGCTGCTTTATAATTTAAGATTGACTGTGTCCAGTTTTTTTCACCCATAAAGTAAAAAGCCAAAGAACTATACTTTTCCTTCTCGTTCAACAAATAATCTTTTAATGGGGTTTCCGTTAATTTAAGCTGAGATTTCAATTTTTCCTCATGCTTGTATACAGGAAAATATCTATAAAAACTTATAATTTCCTGTATATAAATTGAATATGGGTAAAAAATCCCATTATATATAATAACATTCTTTAAATTCTCAGATATTTCCTTATTATTCTTCTTACTTTCAACACTACTCCTAGATTCACTACACATTAAATACTTTAACTGATCAGGAATTGGAATTTCGTTTAGAAAAGTTATAAAATCATCAATATCACTTCCTTCGTAAGTATCATAAACAATGTCAAATGCAGGATTTTCTTCTTGATGATATGGCATAAAATAATTAAATGGATTTCCATTAAAATAAGGATTACTAAAGATATTTTCTCCAATTATTACATTATTAATACCAACGCTATAAGACTGAATTATACTAGCACATGCGGTTTGTACTTTCACATTGTCATTTAAAGACTTTATTTTGGTTTTAATTGAAGTAAATCTTAACCATTTATTGCCTAAATGATTTAAAGCAATGAATAATGAAGTCAAAGCTTTTTGCCAAACTTTCTCCTCATTATCATTAATAAAATCAATTAGCAAACTTATCTTTTGTTCATCTGCTTTATTGAAATGAATTAAGCTACAAGTTATTGCACTTATAATAACACTTCTATCAAACCATTTATAGGTTCCCTTATTATTTCTTATTTTTTGAATATCATCAAACATATAAGAGCTCAACTTTTCAGATGAATATATGGAATCAAAAACCACCTGAAGTTCAGCATTCCGATAACCTCCATTGACCTCTTGCATAAAATCAATTTTCCCATATAGCAACTTATCAAGTTTACTTCGCAGGTCCCTTACTTCTTTATGCGTCTCTTTATCACTTGGATTAACTAAAAGATTATCTGTTTTTTTGTTAATTAAATCAATAATATCTTTAATATCATCACTAGAAAAATCATCAGTTTGTACGACAGGAATTTGTAAATTTTTATTTTGTAATAATTTTAAGCTTTTAAGTCTATCTAAATAATTTAATAAACTTTCATTACAATTATCAATTTTTATTGTTTTAAAATCATATTATATAAAGTCTTCATCTGAAGTTGTAAATACAAAATGTTCATTAAATGTATAGACAACATATATGCTTTTTATTTTACTAAATAAATCATTCACAAATGGATCAGATAAACTAAAACCAATAAAAAGTAAAGTAGAATTTTTAAAATGTGTTGTTAAAGTATCTTTGTTGTAATTTTCATTTTTATATATGTCATTATAATCACTTTCAAATAAAATAATACTTTCAGGATTTTCATAATCTCCATGAATTTTAAATAAAAACTGTGAATCTTCTCGTTGACTTTTTAAAGCTTGGAAAGCACCATTATCATTGTCAAAAATTTTAAGATTAATATTATTTGGTGCATATTTTTCTAGTACTTTATCATAGTTGGTAGTAATTATCCTATCAGAAATTTCCCAAAGCTTACTATGCACTTCAGAAATATCTGGCAAATTTTGAGAAGCAATATCAATATAATCGTATATAATTTCTTTACTTTTCTTCTTAAATAGACTTCCATGATCAACATCATTTTCAATTTTATTTAATGCGTCAAATAAGGATTTATTTCCAGATCTAACTCCATTTAATATGTTTTGAAAATGTGTATCAGAAGTTGTTCCATGTTTATCATTTAACTCTTCTAAAATTTTCTCAACTAACGCTTTCCAAGAGGGGAAATTTAAAGGCATTGATGTACCAGCTCCAATAA
>CAMLRV010000294.1 GCA_946482495.1 uncultured Flavobacteriia bacterium | reverse complement strand
AGAAAGTTTAAAAGAAAAAGATTTAAAAATTTCTCGTTTACAAGATGCTTTAACTAAAAAAGACAGTGTTACATTGGCTTTAGTTACTAGTTTGAAACGTGAAGTTGGAATTGACGATCCGGACATTAACATCAATGTTGAAAAAGGAGTTGTTATGATTTCTATTGCTGATAATTTATTATTTAAATCAGGCAGTTATGATGTAAACTTAAAAGCGAAAAGCGTTTTAGGAAAAGTTGCGAAAGTAATCAACAGTAAACCAGATTTTGAATGTATGGTGGAAGGTCATACTGATAATGTGCCAATTAAAAACACAGTTTTATTAGACAACTGGGATTTATCTGTGAAACGTGCCACATCAATTGTTAGAGTTTTACAAAACGATTTAGGTGTGAATCCAAAACAATTAATTCCGGCAGGAAGAAGTTATTTTATTCCATTAGCGGAAAATGATACAGATGCCAATAAAGCTAAAAACCGTAGAACTCGCATTATCATTATGCCAAAAATTGACCAATTCTACGATATGTTAGAAAAAGAAATGAAAACACTTTCTAAGTAATTTTCTAAATAAAAATAAATAAGAGCGACTAAGAAATTAGTCGCTTTTTTTGTGAAGTTATTTGAATTCACTACTTTTGAAATATTATAAGCCATTAAAAATGAATTGGAAAGCCAAAACAATTCTCTATTATAACACGCCTAGAATTGCTGTTTATTTTGAGAAAAACGAAACCCTTATTGCCAAAATTAAAACCTTTACCGATGCGCGTTGGAGTGCCAGTAAAAAATTTTGGCATTTACCAGATACTGAAGCGAATCGACTTCACTTTAACTTACCTTTAGCGCACACTTTAGTTCCAAATTCGGAAGGAATTCGAAGTATTGAAACTTTCAAACGTTATTTATTATCGAAACGCTACAGTTCAAACACAATTGCAACATATTGCGATGCTTTGAAGTCGTTTTTAACTTTTTTCAATACGAAATCGGTAAAATCAATCACAAATGATGATATAATTCTTTACAACAACAATTACATTTTGAAGAATAAATTATCTACATCCTATCAGAATCAGATTGTTAATGCGATTAAATTGTATTTTAAAATAGTTCAAGAAACTTCAATTGAGATTGAGAAAATACATCGTCCAAAAAGAGAAAAAACGTTGCCTAATGTTCTGAGTAAAGAAGAAGTAAAATTGATTTTAAATGCACATCATAACCTTAAACACAAATCGATATTATCGTTGATATATAGTTGTGGTTTACGAAGAAGTGAATTAATAAATTTAAAGTTAACCGATATTGATTCCAAAAGAAACATTATAAATATCAAGCAAGCCAAAGGTAAAAAAGACAGAATTGTTCCTTTAAGCAGTAAGATTTTAGAAATGTTACGGATGTATTATTCCGATTACAAACCAAAATATTGGTTATTTGAAGGACTAAATAAAGGCGAACAGTATTCTGAACAAACATTACAAAGTATTTTAAAGCAAGCTTTAAAAAAGGTGAATATTACCAAACCGGTAACCTTACATTGGTTACGACACAGTTATGCCACTCACCTATTAGAAAGCGGAACAGATTTACGATATATACAAGAATTATTAGGGCACAACAGCAGTAAAACCACTGAAATTTACACCCATGTGAGTACCAAAAGTTTACAGCAAATTAAAAGTCCTTTTGATGATTTATAATACTTTTATTATTATTTTAGCAATTAAATATGACACTTACCATACATACCCAGCTAAATTTGGACAGACATGTATGAAAAAGTCATACATATAAACAAGTTGTAAGCAATTTATGAAACCAATTTTTATAAGCACATTCCTTCTACTATTTTTCTTTACATCTTGTAACAAAAAACAAGATAGTATTGATATATATTTGATTAAAAAAAGAATAGAAACAAAAGATGGAGTTCCAATAAATGTTGGCTTAAAAGACAGTGCAGAAAGTAATGCTTTAATTGAGAGATTTGGCGAAAAAATCAGGTATGACTCAATTAATAAAGAAGTAATTTTTGCTGGACATTTTTCAGTTAACAAAAATGATTTAGAAGAAAAACCTTTTATAGTTGACTCTGAAATTATTGGAGCTAATTTTGAAAAATCTGAAATATACTTCGCTCAATCTGCATGTATAAAAATCACTAAATCAATAAAAAATTGGAAAAAGGAAAATAATTCTGGCAAACAATTCGCAATATGTTATAATGGAGAAATAATTTTAACTGGTTATTTTTACAATATAATGAACTCTTATTTATCTAACACATATCAAATTATGTATCATCCTTGTGATGAAAATGATAAAGACAAAGTTAGGTATATGATTTGTGAAGGCTATAATTTTAAAAAAAACAATTTATTAAAAAACAAAAAATTATATAATGCTTTCAAAAATAGATTAATAAAATAAACTGCTTACAACAACGGTTTGGCTCAATAGCTTCTAATCTACTTCGGCTGAAAATCCGCTGGATTTTCAACTCGTAATTTTCATAAGAACTTTTTTTGTAAATTAGCCGCTACTGCGCCAAGCCGCGGAA
>CAMLRV010000293.1 GCA_946482495.1 uncultured Flavobacteriia bacterium | reverse complement strand
AAAAAGTTCTTATGAAAACCGCGAGTTGAAAATCCAGCGGATTTTCAGCCGAAGTAGAGTAGAAGCTATTGTGGCAAACCGCTGTTATGCACAGTCTTTTAAAATTTACGGTTAGTTTTTTCCATAATTTTATTTTCAAAATTCATTTGGGTTTTATATTCAAATATAGAATCAAAAGTTTTTTTGCTTCCAATTATACTTTCAATAAATTCTAACGGATTTTTTTCGTCTGAATTGCCATAAACTCCGGCAATTCCAAATTTAATTACTGACGGTTTTTCACCAACTTTTTCGTTCAGTTCGGTAACTTTTATTTTTTCTTTATTCCCATTACTATCTAAATAATAATATTCTTGGTCTAAAATTCCCGATTCAAATTTTGAGCTTGTAATTAAAATTCCATCAGATGGAATTTTATAAATTTTTCTTTCATTTTCAATTTCTATAGCACGAGCGTTTGGTTGATTAAAAACTACATTAATTCTACCTTCAAAACCTGAAGGAATGAGAAAAGTTTCTTTCACTGTTTTAGAACAACTTGTGAAAAAAGCAAGTATTATTGTAATTAAGAATATACGTTTCATAAGATTGTGCATAACGTTCCGCGGCTTGGCGCAGTAGCGGCTAATTTACAAAAAAAGTTCTTATGAAAACCGCGAGTTGAAAATCCAGCGGATTTTCAGCCGAAGTAGAGTAGAAGCTATTGTGGCAAACCGCTGTTACCTGTAGTTATTCATTTTCAAATTTATATTTTAACAGATGCCTTTTTTTATAAGTAATATTTAAACTATCGTTTGAATTAATGTATAGTTCAGGCTCTATTTTCATTCTTAAATTATTATTTACTTCTTTTTCTAAGTAAAAAGCTTCTAAATCGAAAGGCTTTATTATATCAAACCAGTTAATATTACTATTAGTAAAGTCCGAATTCATTTTTTTGAATTTTGAAGAATCGGAATCTTTATTATAAATTTTAATCACTTCACCAAAATATTTATTATTGAACATCTTATCAAGAATAGTGTCGTTTTTAATGAATCTTCTAAAATCAGGTTCATAAATTGAAAACAAAGGTGTAATTTTATTGTTTTTTATTTCTGCTGGCATTATGGCTAGAATTCTCCTATTCATGATTTGATGTTCAACATCATAAAAAACCGTTTCTTTTAATACAAAATGATTTATATTTTTCAGTGAATCGATTGAAAAGGATAAATCATTAACTTTTAATCTTTTAGTAAATTCAATATCATTATAAATCTCTGGATTTTCAGATAATGCATATTTTTTAATTTCTTTTAAAAATAATTCATTTTCAAAAAATTCTTTATTAGCAGTGTTTTTCGATAATAGGGTTAGAAAAATATCTTGATACAAAATGTCATAACCGTTTATATGCCAATAATTGTAACCATTTAATTCTAGTTTTGGAATATCTTCCTTTGTATTAAAAATAAAATTGTTTAGATAAGTTCTTTTTAGTAAAAGTTTTTTGTCAGAAGTATAAAACTTCCAAACACCTATTTTTTGATTTTTATAAAATTTCCCTTTAGCTTTTAGATTCCCATTTGGATAATAATATTTAAAATCACCATCAATCATTTGATTTATTGTATCAAAACTGATTTTAGTCTTTCCGTTTGGATAAGTTTTATTAACCTGACTTAAAAGTAGAATTGGAAAAAATAATATTGTATAGATAACGTTTTTCATAATTACAGGTAACGTTCCGCGGCTTGGCGCAGTTGCGGCTGCGTGAACGATTTATTTCTTGCTAAGATAGATTTTCCAGCGGAAAATCGAGCGTTATATTGAAGAAAAATTTAGCTATTGTGCCAAACCGCTGTTAGCTGTTCGGTTTTTTAATTATCAATATCTTCAGATTCTTTTTGTTTTAGTCTTAAGCGATATAATTTCTTTTTGACATCAATTATTTCCTCATCCACTTTTTGAAAATGCATATAACATCCAATAGGAACTGCAAATATTAATATTAATCCAAACATCCAAGCAGATTCGCTATAACCCATCCTTTCTTCTAAAGTTCCTCTTCTCATTGGAATATATGGACCAATAATTGGCATTAGAATTCCCACAGCGATTAATCTCCAAATTTGCCATTTTTTTTTAGGAAGTTTTGCTAATTGTTCCTCAAGTTTTTTTTCTTCTTCGGTTAAAATCATTTTATCCTCAATCATTTTCAACAGTATAGTTTAAAGCAACATTAATCACGATTTATTTTTTTTTAGTTCTATTTAGCACGTTTTTTAAACTGACAGCTAACGTTCCGCGGCTTGGCGCAGTAGCGACTGCGTGGAACGATTTATTTCTTGCTAAGATAAGATTTTCCAGCGGAAAATCGAACGTTGTTATAAAAAGTAAAAGTAGCTATTGAGCCAAACCGTTGTTATGCGTTCGTGCTATTTTCAAATTATTTCTCATCACTTAGTTCTTGTAAAAGTTTTTTTAATTTCAAAATACCAGCTGAGTCACAATAGTGTAATTGATTATCATTTCTATGGAGCCGTCCTATTTCCAAGCAATCTTGACGAATTTTTTCCAATTTAGGA
>CAMLRV010000292.1 GCA_946482495.1 uncultured Flavobacteriia bacterium | reverse complement strand
ATCGAATCAACCCCCTTAGGTTGTGGAGGTTCGCCTTAGATAATGTCCTTACTTGTTTTTTATGAAAGTTCGGTGATTACAGATTGAAGTGCTTTCAGAACCAGTTTTAGTCAAATCATAAAAGGAAAAGTAAATAAAAACAGTCGTGTCAATTGGGGTCATATTATGGCGCATGAAACCATTCACCTTTGGAATGGACATACGTTAATTCCTAAAGAACAAGAAGAATGGTTTAAAGAAGGCTTTACTGATTATCTAACTAATATTTTATTAACTAGAACAAAAATCATTGACGAAGCGACTTTCTACAAACGTTTCGAAAATGTGATTACGAAATACAACATCACGCGTGATTTACTTCAAAATAAACTAAGCATTCATGAATCGGGAAACAACAAAGACCAAAATCGTTATTTAGTTTATGGTGGTGGTGAATTAGTCGCTTTAGGATTAGATATCGAAATTAGAAAAGCGACAGGAAATCAAAAAGGATTAGATGATTTTCTTGCTGGTATGTATGAACAATTTGGCAAAACTAATATTCCATATGAATTAGCAAATATTATTACGATTGCCAATCAAGTTTCAGGAAAAAACCTTAAACCTTTTTTCGATGATTATGTAACTGGAACAAAACGAATTCCAGTAACTGAGTATTTAGCTGAAATGGGATTACAATTAGATGGCTTTTTAGAAGAAGTGTATATTTCTGCAGTTGAAAATCCAACCCAAGAACAACTTCAAATCAAAAAAAGTATCCTTGGTTTGTAGTTTTAAAAAAATAAGGCACGTATTTTGCTTACCTTTGGTGTAATCAATATATAAAAATATGAAGAAAATAATTTTACTATTAGTTTGCATTCCATTTTTAGGAAATGCACAATTGAAAACAGTTATCAAAAAAGCTGCGACAAAAGCAACTTCAAAAACTGCAGCAGTTTCAACTTTAGAAATCGCCAATGGCTTAAAAGAAGCCTTAGATAACGGAGTAAAAAAACAAGTTACAAAATTGACTGCGGTTGATGGTTTTTATAAAAACGATTTAGTTAAAATTTTATTACCTGAAGAATTACAGAAAGTTGATTCCCGTTTGCGTCAAATTGGTTTAGGAAGTTTAGCAGATGAAGGAATTTTGATGTTAAACAGAGCAGCTGAAGATGCAGTAAAACAATCGACTCCGATTTTTGTTGACGCCATTAAAAATATGAACTTTACAGATGCCAAAAACATCTTATTAGGGAAAGAAAATGCGGCAACTACTTATTTACAAACTACAACAAACAAAGCACTATACGACCAATTTAATCCTGTAATTAGAACTTCACTTGCAACTGTTGGTGCTGATGCAGTTTGGAAAAAAATAATTGATAAATATAATTCTATTCCATTAGTAACTAAAGTGAATCCTGATTTAACTGATTACACCACAAACAAAGCCTTAGAAGGTGTTTTCAAAATGATTACTGTAGAAGAGAAAAACATTAGAAGTGGTTTAGATTCAAGAACTTCAGCATTATTGAAGAAAGTTTTTGCTTTACAAGACAAAAAATAAGCAATATGAAAAAATTAGTTTTATCCATCGCAATATTTTCTCTTTTTGGTTGTGCCGAAATGCAACAGGTTTTGGAACAATTACCACAGCAAACTGGTGTTTTGAGTCAGGCTGAAATTGGCAACGGATTAAAAGAAGCTTTAGATAATGGAATTACAAAACAAGTTTCAAAATTAACAGCAACTGACGGTTTTTTCAAAAATGAAATGGTAAAAATTTTATTACCTGAAGAATTAAGAAAAGTCGACACTAAATTACGTCAATTAGGAATGTCAAAATTAGCGGATGATGGTTTACGAATTTTAAATCGAGCAGCTGAAGATGCAGTTAAAGAAGCAACTCCAATTTTTGTAGATGCAGTAAAACAAATGACTTTTACAGATGCCAAAAACATTTTATTAGGCAACGAAAATTCAGCAACAACCTATTTACAAAACTCCACTTCAACTGCTTTATATAGTAAGTTTAATCCTGTAATTAAAAGTTCATTTGCGAAAGTGGGAGCCGACAAAATTTGGACACAAATCATTACAAAATACAACAGTATTCCGTTAGTTAATAAAGTCAATCCAGATTTAACAGATTATACAACTAACAAAGCAATGGAAGGTGTTTTTAAAATGATTGCTGTGGAAGAAAAAGATATTAGAACTAATTTTTCAGCAAGAACATCAGATTTATTAAAAAGAGTTTTTGCTTTACAAGACAAAAAATAATTTTGTAAAAATCATAACAGAAGTATAACAAATCCTTAACAGAAATACCTATTTTAAATACTGATATTTGTAACTCAAAAATAGGTTTTGTTTAAGGTTAGTTTTTAGTTAATAAACAACTGAGATAGAAGTATCTCAGTTGTTTTTTTTTTATTTATAAACGTAAAGTTTCTCTTGAAGCAAAGTAAAATAATCGAAGGCTTTTACTAAACGACTTCCATACCAAGAAAACATTTCACCATCTACAAAAATAGTTTTTGCATGATGTGTATGCCTTCCTAACTCAAAAGCGTGTTCGTCTTTAAATGGAAAAGGTTCTGAAGATAAAAACACA
>CAMLRV010000291.1 GCA_946482495.1 uncultured Flavobacteriia bacterium | reverse complement strand
AGAAAACAACCATGGTTTGAAAATACTATTTTTATCATAACAGCCGATCATTGTAATTTAGTGAATTATACGGAAGAATATACAGATAAAGTAATTAACAGATTAGCGGTTCCGATTTTGTTTTATTCGCCAAAGTATAAATTGAAAGGTGAAAGTAACGAATTAGCTCAGCACATAGATATTTTTCCTACTGTTATGGATTTAATTGGATATGATAAACCATTTAAAAGTTGGGGAAGAAGTTTACTAGATAAAAAGCAACAAATTAAACCGTTTGTTATCAATCATAATTCCGGATTGTATAACTTTGTGAGAGGAAATTATATTTGTGCTTTTGATGGGAAAGTTGCCGTTGGATTTTACGATATCAATGATAAAAAACAATTGCATAATTTAATTAGTAAACGCAATAAGGAAATGAACGAAATGGAAATCGCTTGTAAAGGATTTATTCAAGATTATTTTAATCGAATTATAGATAAGAAAATGACGGCTAAATAAAAAGAGCCAAAGAAAAAGAACCAAGTAAAAAGTAAATAGGCATAAGTAAAAAGGCAAAAGATGAAAGTTTTTTTTGCGAACCTTGCGAAATCTTTGCGTTTCTTTGCGGTAAAATAAAAAGTTTAATACTTAAATTCTCTTTTATGTTGTTTATCAATTTTAGTTAAAAGAAAAACTTAAATGACTTATATGTTTCAAAAAAATAAAAAAATAATAAGAATACTAATTTTTATTATTGTAATAGCAGCTGTTTTATGGGGGAAAAGCTATTTCTATGATTATAAAATTAATCATAATTTAAAAGTAATTTCTGAAGGGAAAGTGTATAAAAGTGGTGTCATTCCACCAGATGATATTGCAAATTTTGTGAAAGAATATAAGATAAAAAGTATCATCGATTTGCGTTTTCCTGGAACTGGAGATGATGTGAATAATCCTGAAATTCCAAAAGAATTAACGGCAGAAAAAGAAGCTGCTGCTAAAATTAAAGGATTGAATTATTTTAATATTGGTTCAGATCAAGTACCAAAACCAGAAAATTTAGAAGCATTTTTTAAAGTGATGGACAATCCAGCAAATTATCCGGTTCTAATTCATTGTTTTCATGGTGTAGGTCGTGCCGAAATGTATTCAGCGATTTATCGTATCGAATATGAAAATTGGGATAGAGATGAAGCCAGAAAAGAAACACGTTTTTTAACGAAATGGAGTGCTTTCGATTTAGGAAAACCTAAAGGTGATTATTTACATAATTATGTTTCTAGGAAAGAGAAAAAAAGTAAAAAGTAAAAAGTATTTGTATTAAATAATCCCAAATCCTAATACAATAGCAAATATAATAATCATAATCGCAACTATTTTTTGTACAGCGTTTATGGTTATTTTTTTGACCAATTTATTCCCGAAAAACACGCCAATAAAAGCAGCTAAAGTAGCAATGGCTACTAACTGGTAGTTTAAAGCAGTTTCTACTTTTGAAATATTGTTAAAATAAACCGACATTCTACTCATGTCAATCATACAAGCAATAACTACTCCAGTAGCAATAAAAGCTTCTTTAGATAAGCCAATTTTGATTAAAAATGCACTTCGCAACGCGCCTTGATGTCCGGAAAGTCCGCCGAAAAAACCACTTAATATTCCGCCAACTGGCAAATACTTTTCTGGAAATTGTAAGTTTTTAAGTTTCGGAACTAATTCAAACAATGCAAAGAAAATCAGTAAAATCGCCACCACGATTTTCATCAATGAAATTTGAAATACTTTTCCGTTTAAAGTGTATTCGGTAAGAATATCGGTATGAGTAATTTTATCTAACAAAAAAGCACCTATAAAAGAGAAAACTAATGCTGGTAGTCCAAACTGTAAAGCAATTTTCCAATTGATATTTTTCTGAACGATAAAATACTTAAATCCGTTGTTTAAAAAATGTACAATAGCTGTTAAAGCAATCGCCACATCAACAGGAAAAAATAAGGCAAAAGCTGGTAATAACAAGGTTCCCAATCCGAAACCTGAGAAAAAGGTTAGGGCGGAGGCAAGTAAAGCAACTATTGGGATTAGGATGTATTCCATAGAGTGATAAGTTTGGAGCAGGAAGTTAGAAGTTTTAAAAAATCTTCCAGCTTCCAGCTTCCATCTTTTTTATATTCCAGCAATAATTCCGAAGAAATCGTTTGCGTTTAAAGCCGCACCACCAATTAATCCACCATCTACGTCTGGTTTGGAGAAAATTTCTTTAGCATTGTCTGGTTTCACACTTCCACCATATAAAATTGAAACATTTTCTGCGATTTCTCTTCCGAAAACTTTATCTACTAAATCTCTAACAAATAAATGCATTTCTTGCGCTTGTTCTGGAGTAGCCGTTTCACCTGTTCCAATAGCCCAAACTGGTTCGTAAGCTAATACAATATTGTTCCATTTTTCCTTAGAAATATGGAATAAACCATCACGCAATTGGTATTCTACAATATTAAAATGATTGTTATTTTGTCTGTCTTTTAATTCTTCCCCAAAACAAAAAATAACGGTCATATCATGAACCAAAGCTGTGTCAACTTTGTTCGCTAATAAAGCGTCACTTTCATGAAAATAGGCTCTTCTTTCGCTATGACCTAAAATTACGGTATTTACCCCAACGCTAGTTAACATTCCAGCAGCCACTTCGCCTGTAAAAGCACCACCTTCTGCTTGATGCATGTTTT
>CAMLRV010000290.1 GCA_946482495.1 uncultured Flavobacteriia bacterium | reverse complement strand
AACAGGATTTTATATATCATTTGATCCTCCTGGAGCATTAGGAACTGGTATGTGTATAGCTAATTCAATATTACCTAAAGAGGCATTATTAACACGTTATGAAGTCGATGGTGAATGGCCTTGTTGGGGCAGGATGTCTAAAATTTTTGTTGATAACGCAAAAGAATTTAGAGGTCATATGTTATCTCGAGCTTGTGAAGAATATGGAATTAATTTAGAATGGAGACCTGTAAAAACTCCTCATTGGGGTGGCCATATTGAAAGGATGTTGGGAACGGTTCTTCGAGAAATTCATACCCTACCTGGAACAACATTTTCTAATCCAAAACAAAGAGGAGAATATGATTCTGAAGCAAAAGCTGCATTTACACTTCCAGAATTTGAAAAATGGCTCTTAATGTACATTGTAAATGTTTACAATATGAGAGTTCATTCTGCTATAGGAATGTCTCCTTATCATAAATTTAAAGAAGGAATCTTTCAAAAAACAGGAATTCCTCCCCGTACATTTAACGAAATAAAAATTAAATTAGACTTCTTACCATACGTCGAAAGAAGTATACAAGAATACGGAATTGTTATAGATTATATTCATTATTTTGGAGATGTATTAAGAAAATGGATACACTCAGTTGAAAAAACGACAGTAAAATCTAGAACAAAAAGAAAATTCATCTTTAAAAGAGATCCTCGTGATATTAGTATTGTATATTTTTATGATCCGGAACTTAAAGAATATTTTGAAATTCCATATCGTGATACTTCAAGACCACCAATGACATTATGGGAATATAAAGAAGTAATAAATCGATTGGAAAAAAGTGGCACTAAGCATATTGATGAAGATCTTATTTTTCAAGCATATGAAAAACTTCGAATAATTGAAGAGCAAGCAACTACAGAAACTAAAAAGAGAAGTCGAGTTAAAAAATTAGCTAAATCAAATCATTCATTTGAAAAAAGTCTGAAGAATGAAATAAATACGGTCTCAAACCCTAGTGAAACTGGAGTAGCATTTGAAATTGCAAAACCAAAAATTGATTTCAATAATATTAAACCATTTGATGAATTAGAGCATGAATCACTTACTTGAATCTGTTAGAAAAATTGCAGTTGAGGATAATAAAACTAGAATTAATTTTATTAACAGTAAAAGATGGATTAAATATCCAGCTGCTGAAAAAATATTGGATCGATTAGAAGAGCTGCTAATTTTTCCAAAGATTTCGCGAATGCCAAATATGCTGATTGTTGGTGATACTAACAATGGGAAAACAATTTTAGTAAATCGATTTTATGAAGATCATAAACCAAAAGTTATTAAAGTTGATGAAGAAGATAAATTGATTATTCCTATAGTTTACATGCAAGCTCCACCTATTCCGGATGAAAAACGATTTTATAATAAGTTATTGGATAGTTTAAATGTTCCATATAGTGTTAACGATAAAATTGAACGTAAAGAAAAACAGGCAATAAATGTATTAGAGCATGTTGAGACAAAAATGTTAATTATAGATGAAATCCACAATATACTTGCTGGCAATATGGCTAAGCAAAGAAGTTTTCTAAATGTTATAAAATATTTAGCAAATGAATTACAAATAGTAATTGTTGCTGTTGGGATAAAAGAATCCCTGAATGCAATGAATACGGATTCGCAAATAGCTAATAGATTCGTACCAATGTTTTTACCAAAGTGGAATTACAATGAAGATTATTTGAGATTACTAGCAAGCTTTGAAAGATTATTACCTCTTAGAAAACCTTCAAATCTAATCTCTGAAAACCTTTCAGCAAAAATTTTAGATTTAAGCGAAGGCACAATTGGTGAAATTACAACTGTTCTTACTTTGGCGGCGATTGAAGCTATAAAAAGTGACAAGGAGTATATTGATATTGATTTACTGAAATCTCTTAACTATGTGCGTCCATCAGAAAGAAGAAGAATTGGAGAAAAATTAATATAACAACAATGGACTATTCAAATAAGTTACCATGTTCAGTAAAACCTAAAGAAGATGAATTATTTTCAAGTTGGCTTGTTCGTTTATCGTATCATCACAACTTAAAATCACATAGTTTTTATAAAATTCTTTTTCCTAAATATCAAATTTGGACAAGAGATATTGATAAAATGGCACCTATAGGGCTTGTAAACGAACTTTCTACTGTTACGTTATCATCTTCTGAAGAAATACTCAATACGACTTTAAAAAGCTATGAAAATAAACTATATCTTAAATATAATGCGAATGGAAATTTAAAATGGATTTTACCTTTAGGTATATTTCATAGAATTCGAAAAAATAATGGTTTAGTTTATTGCCCTATTTGTTTAAAAAATGATAGTGAACCATATTTTAGAAAACACTGGAGACTTTCATTTTCAGTTATCTGTACAAAATGTGGAGTTAATTTACACGAGAAATGTCCTAAATGTAAAAAACCAGTAGTATTTTTCAGAAATGATATTGGAAATAAGAATAAACAGCCTCCAGAAAAAATATCAAACTGTTATAATTGCGGATATGATTTATCAAAATCCCCTATAGTGCTTGCTTCTTCAAAATGTATTGAATATCAAAAAACATTATTTAAAATTCTTAATAATGGTTTGAATGAAGAAATTATATATCCGCATTTATATTTTGATGTTCTTCACCAGATTATCAAGGTTTTATTATATCGTAAAATTAAACTTTTTGACA
>CAMLRV010000289.1 GCA_946482495.1 uncultured Flavobacteriia bacterium | reverse complement strand
AGATTTTTTCAAAGTCTTACTCCAGATATTGGACATCCCGAATTAAACGCTCAAATTTATAAAGTGATTGGTATAATGAATATATCAAATACTTGGGATGATTTCAAAAGAAATTTTAATAGAATGGTCGATAGACTAAATGGACAAACTGAATTAAATTTTGAAGAAATTGAAAAAGAAATAGAAAACCACGAAAATCAGCCTATAAAAATAAGTTCATTTGATAAAAAAACAAATAAAGTGCTAAAATTAAATCCAGAAAAAGATTACACACAAACTAACTTAGAATTTGATTAAAAATTCTAAGCAAATTCTAAGTTAGTTCAAGATTACTCTTTATATAAATACTCATATTTCTGGAAGCCCATACCATCCAGATAATTGTAAATAACATTTTTGTTCATCATCGTTTGGAGATGCCCACCACCTTGCCAATGAAACTCTAACTAATGTACCTGCAGGAATTATATTAACTGGATTCTGATAACCAACATAGGTAATGTTATGACTTGTTATTTGACAATGAAATCTAACTTTTTCTTTAAAATCATTTCTTGTTAAATCACTATCTGGAATCCAAAATCCTACACTGTGAGAAGGTATAGAACCACTTTTAGAAATATATCCACTTCCACCTGAAGTCCATTGTAATTTTCCCTCAAATAATGTCTTAGTACCTCCTTCCCAAATTGATATTTTTAATTTATTCTTTAAATAAGATACCATAGTATCAATTGAAGAAAAAGTAAATTTATATACCATTGAAAGTAATAAGATGTCTTCAATATGTGGTGGAATAGTACCAAGCTTTTCTGAATAAATTATTGTATAAACTTTTCCAATTTCCATTTCAGTATTAGAATCTTGATTGTTACCATTTGAATCTAGAAGTCTAACAAACCTTCCATCTGCAAGAACTCCTCCAACACAAGCATGACTAGTCATATGAGTTTTAGAAACAATTATTACATCCATTACAAATGTGTTATTTTATACCCTAACTTTTCTAATTTGTCAGTAACTATGGATCTATGGCAAGCTTGTGACTTTTCTTCAACACAAAATAAAACAATTTTACTTGCTCCTATTTCATCCAATTTATAAATAAAATTATCAAAGTTAAACTTGCTTAAAATTCTATCTTTGTAAGCAATTGTAAATATTTGACCTAATTTATTTCGATCTCTTTTTAATTCACCTTGTTGATTGTCAGCTTCTTTTTGGAGATCTCTTATATCGCTTGTAGGGGCAAGTTCAATAATATGTCCATATTTTATATCTAGTTTATTTAGTCTTTCTTGAAGCCTATTACTATTGACAAAAGCATATTGTGAACCTCTAACACCTCTTCTCTGTCTAATGTCACAAAATGTATCAATTTTATTATCTGATAATTTTTTAAAATACTCTTGTTCTGTTGAGTTATAAACTCCAATGGTGAAAAATTCCATACTAATAATTTTTTCGTGATTTCAAGTCTATTTCATTACCAAAAAGGTCAACTGTTCCTTTTCCCTTAGTAAGTTCAGCCATAATAGTTTCTTGAGATTTGATAATTTTACTTGATATAATATGCTTAAGAGATATTTCCTTTTTCATTAATTCTTGCCCAATTAATTTACTTCTATGACACTCTTCAGGTTTAGACTCACTACACATAATTGCAAGCCTTATATGTTTTTTGTTTGCAGTTGTTAATCTTTCAAGTCCATCTTTAAAAAAATCTTTTTCCTTAATTAGATCATAAACTACCTTACCTGTATAGTCATAACAACTTCTGTCCTCTGGCAACCCTCCCAAAGTATCTCCAACAAAAACATATTTAATTCCATTCTCTTCAAGTTTGAATTTAAGTTCATTTCTATTGAACTGAGGATTCCACTTCGAAAAAGGTTTTGATCTAATATCAAGAAGAAATTTAATTTCAAATGACTTAAGTTCAACAAGAAAGTCTTCTATCTTCTTATTTCCATGTCCTATTGAATATATCGTTGTCTCTCTCATAATTCAAATTTACGATTTTTATGTGTAAAATTTAAGAGTCTTCTTAAATTTTACAATAACATACAAGAAGCTTAAGGAAGTTGCAAAATTTATAATAAAAAAATCTAAGAATTCCCCAAACAACAAGTAAGTCTTTCAATCTTCTAAAGCCATATTGTTTGCTATTGATGTAGATTTTATATTTTATATTTTTTACCAATGTATGCTATATAATTCTCAGATTTTTAAAATATTGAATAATGGAATATCAACTAATTATACAACACTAGTTCTAACTATATTTTTATCATTTAATTGATTATTGTCATTAATTTTTCTTAATAAAGGTGTAAATTGAATATTTAAGCCTAATGATAAAGGGGAATTTTTAAATCCATGAATATAAAATACTCCTGGTGAAAAAATTTGCTCCCATTTTATGTCTTCTGATAATCCTTGTGCCTCATCATTCGTAAAACGATAGCTAAATGGGGCTCCAATATTAACAACTGAAAAGAAAAATGATTTTGAAGAAGACGATTTATCTATGTTATTTAAGTTATCAATTTTAAAGGAATAAGAAATACCAATTGGAGCTGTAATACCATAACTTAAACTATTACTCCCCGAAAATTCATATCCTAAATAGAGTCCAGGATAAGCACTAACATCCCAACTAGAATTGAATTGCCTTTTTATTCGATATGATGCAACTAGTAATATATAATGTTCTAAAACAGGTTTTAATTCACCTTTATTT
>CAMLRV010000288.1 GCA_946482495.1 uncultured Flavobacteriia bacterium | reverse complement strand
GTAGTAAATACACGTTTACATTTCGCAAGAAATTTTATCTTTAACAGAAAATAATCGGTTCCGAAGCTCGCAACCTCGCCAAGCGCCGGAACGTTGTAACCAATTATATTAACATGCTCGGAATTCCAAAATACAAACCCAATTTTCATACCAATGCTGAGGATTTTAAGAATGAATTCGACGCGACCTTATCGGAACTTATTGGAAAAAAAATTGAAAAATTCTGGGTTATGTGGGACACCAAACTGAATGAATGGTTACAAGACGGACCAGTAATTCTAGAAATTGACGGAAAAAGATTTGAATTTGCTGCATATCAATTGGATGAATTTAGTTTAACAATTAATTCGTTTGAATTAACTGATAAATTGGATTGGTACGGAATGGGTGATGAAATGCCTTTAATCTGGAAAGAAAATGGAAATTCTGAAATGATTAAAAATCTTGATAAACATATTGTATCAATTAATATTTTGACTTACAATTTTATTAGCGAATTTGTAGAAAGTGGTGAAAAATACGACACAGGAAATATGCTTACTGGAATTGAATTCGTACTTAAAAAAGAATCTGAATCTGACGTAGAAAATTTCTTTTCAATTTTTAATGCACTTGACAAAAATGGTATGGATAAAATTGAAATAAAACAAGAAAATCAAATTCAACGAATTGAAATAACTGGTTACAACAACGGTTTGGCTCAATAGCTAATTTTATCTTTAAAAGCACGTTCGATTTTCCGCTGGAAAATCTTATCTTAGCAAGAAATAATCGTTCCACGCAGCCGCTACTGCGCCAAGCCGCGGAACGTTAGTGGCAATTTGCTCGCGAAATCTAGAAAACACTGAATCAAAAACTAATGAAACTTAAATTTTTATTTGTCTATTTAATTTTCCCTTTATCTATATTTTCTCAAAAAATAAAAACAGAAAATATTATCAAAACTACTGATAGTATTTTAACTGCTACTATTGGAGAAAATCTTTTTAAATATTTCACGATTTCTGAAGGCTCATTTTATAAATACAAAACAAATAATAATTATAATACAACAGGGAAATTTTTATCAAAAAGAGTATTGCGTAAAAAAGTAACAGAAATTTGGGTTTTATATCATTTCCAAAGTGAAGAACTACAAATCGTTGAAACTGGATTTTGGATAAAACTTAATGAAAAACTTAACCTTATTGAGCCGATAAAAATTGAATTTATTCCTGATTTTCTTAAAAATAATTCACCTTCAAACTTTATATCAATTGAAAACGCAGAAAATATTGCAATAAAATCATTCAAAGAAAAAGGATTCGAAATTTCTAAACCTAAACTTAAATTTGATGAAAAAAAAGGAAAACACATCTATTTTTCTATAAATAAAGTGACTAAAAGTAAAAATGCTTATGGTCAAGACTGTGGTGAAACTGAAATTATCGAAATTGACGCCATAAGTGGTGAGGTATTAAGTTTAATAAAAGGATATTACGGATTAATAATAAGATAAAAACTGCCACTAACAGGCGTTTGGCAAGATTGCTAATTTTGTAGTAAATTCACGTTTACATTTCGCAAGAAATTTTACCTTTAACAGAAAATAAAAAGTTCCGAAGCTCGCAACCTCGCCAAGCGCCGGAACGTTAGCAGTAATTTTACCAAAAATTGTGAAAAAATATTTTAGCCTTATTATTCTTATGTTTTTTGTTTCTTGTAGAAATGAAAGAACAATAAATGAAATTTTGAATGTTGGAAAAGAACTAACTACAAAAGATTTATCAAAAACTGATTCAACTGAAAACATTGTATTTATTGGAAAAAGCTTAAAGGAAAAAATAACTGAATTAAAAAAGCAAAACTTTGAACTAAAATTAAAAGTTCAAAATGGTGACTTAAATTATCCTTTTGGCGACTCAAAAGCCGAAAATATTTTAGTATTGAATAATGGAATCCAAAAATTAAACGTGAGATTAAAATACAATTCAAATAAAAAAAAGTTTGATATTTTAGGTTTTGCCACTGAATGAAAAAAAACTACTGCTAACAAGCGTTTGGCAAGATTGCGAATTTTGTAGTAAATTCACGTTTATTTCTCGCAAGAAATTTTATCTTTGATAGAAAATAATAGGTTCCGAACTTCGCAACCTCGCCAAGCGCCGGAACGTTAGCAGTAATACTTTTACCGAGCATGAATAAAATAAAAACTGAAATTTTTGTAATTATAATTCTTTGGATTATGATTATAGAATCGATAATCACAAATCCGTATATTGGAACATCTTTTAAAATTGGAATAATTGGAACTTCAATTGTCTCACTTAGTTTTAAAAAATTTTTCCGTTTTAGTAGTTACACATTGCTCCTAATCTTAGTTTTCTCGATTTTTAATCTCATCAAATTTAGTTCAACAACATTAACTACAAAGATTGCTGGTATAGAAATTAATATTCCATATTTAGTGTTATTTATAATATTATTCTACAAAAGAAAAAATCATTTAGAAAATTGGATTTCAAAAGGAACTGAAGAGGAACATCCAAGTAAAGTTGATTTTTTTAAAATTCAGTTTAAAAATCTATCGGATGAAGAATTAGAGAAAAAACTTAACGATGAAAAAATAATAGATGACGCAAAAAAAGCTTTAATTGAATTGAAAAAAGAGCGTAGTGAAATTAGTACTACTGCTAACAGCGGTTTGCCACAATAGCTACTTTATCTTTAACAACAACGTTCGATTTTCCGCTGGAAAATCTTATCTTAGCAAGAAATAATCGTTCCACGC
>CAMLRV010000287.1 GCA_946482495.1 uncultured Flavobacteriia bacterium | reverse complement strand
CTACTTTAGAAAAAGGAAAAGAATATACACTTGCAGGAATTAAAGTTACTGGAAAAGTATCTTTTAACGAACAAACAGTAATTACTTTTACAGGGTTAGAAATCGGAAGCAAAATAAGAGTTCCTGGTGAAGAAATCAGTTTAGCCATTACCAAACTTTGGAAACTTGGTTTATTTAATGACGTGAATTTTTATGTAAATAGAATTGAAGGTGAAAACATTTTTCTTGATTTAGAATTGTTTGAATTGCCAAAATTAAATGAAGTTAAAATTAAAGGTGTAAGAAAAGGAAAAAGAGATGATCTTATTAAAGACACCGAACTAACAAAAGGAAAAGTAGTTAATGATAACTTAATTACAAATACCAAAAACTACATTGAAAATAAATTCAAAAAAGACGGATACTTTAACGCAAAAGCTAGTATTAACACCTTAGCTGATTCTACGAATACAAAAGTAGATATGGTTATTTTTATTGATAAAGGTCAAAAAGTAAAAATCAAAAAAATAAACTTTATTGGTAATGAACAACTTACTGACGGAAAATTAAAAAGATCCTTCAAAAACACAAAAGAAAAGAAAATTTACAGACTTTTTAAATCTTCAAAATTTGTAAAAGACAAATACAAAGAAGATTTAAATTCATTGATTACAAAATATAAAGAAAAAGGATACAGAGATGCCAGAATTGTTTCTGAAAATGTAGTTTACAACGATAAAAAACATAAAATCAATATTGACATTAATATAGAAGAAGGAAGAAAATACTACTTTGGTGATATTCGATTCTTAGGAAACACAGTATACACAGATCAAATGCTTAATTCAATTTTAGGAATTAAAAAAGGAGATGTATATAATGGTGTTTTATTACAAAAAAGAATTGCAGACAACTCGGCACCAGACAGTGAAGACCTAACAAATTTATACCAAAATAACGGTTATTTATGGTCAAGCATTAATCCGGTTGAAGTAAAAACAGAAAACGATACCATTGATTTCGAAATCAGAATTACAGAAGGACCAATTGCATATTTCAACAATATTACAGTTAAAGGAAACGACAAAACAAACGACAAAGTAATTTATCGTGAGTTAAGAACTCGTCCAGGCGAAAAATGGAATAAAGAATTAGTAATTCGTTCTGTTCGTGAATTAGGTCAATTAGGTTTCTTTGATGCAGAAGCCATAAGACCAGAGCCTGTAAACATGGATCCTGCAGCTGGAACTGTAGATTTAGATTGGACCGTGGTTGAAAAAGGTTCAAGTCAGGTAGAATTACAAGGAGGTTATGGTGCCGGAGGTTTCATTGGAACTTTAGGATTATCATTTAACAACTTCTCGTTAAAAAATATTTTCAATAAAAAAGCCTACCAACCTTTACCAATGGGTGACGGACAAAAAATGTCGTTACGTTTACAAGGAAGTCAAAGTTTCCAAGTATATAGTGTTTCATTTACAGAACCATGGTTAGGTGGTAAAAAACCAATTAGTTTCTTTACTTCTATCTCACACAGTAAACAATTCTTATATGATTATTCATCAAGACATGTAACAAGAGATAAGAGTTTTAATATCTCAACATTAACTGTTGGTTACGGAAAAAGATTAAAAGTTCCGGATGATTATTTTAGTTTATCTAATTCGGTGTCATTCTCTTACTACGATTTAAATAATTACAACACTGGATTATTTACATTTGGTAATGGAGCTTCGCGTAACTTAGCCTTTAATACGTCTTTAACTCGAGACAGTAGAGGTTTAGATCCAGTATTCCCAGACAGAGGTTCTAACTTCTCAGTTTCTGCAAAATTCTCAATCCCATATTCATTATTTAATGGAGTTGATTATGCCAATTTAAAATATAAAGAAGAGTATAAATATAAAGCTACAACATCATATTTTAACACAAATGGAAACTATGTTCCTGCAGGTTCTTATATTGATAGTAATGGAAATGCAACACCAAACTATCAAGATGGTGTGGAAGACCAATCTAGAATTGACCAAGAAAGATTTAAATGGTTAGAATTCTATAAAATTAAGTTTAGCGGTGATTGGTATACTAAATTATACAAAAAATTCGTTCTACGTACAAGAGGTGAATTTGGTTTCCTTGGAGCATACAATCAAGACAGAGGAATTATACCTTTCGAAAGATTTTATGTAGGTGGAGACGGATTAGCAAACTACTCTTTAGATGGAAGAGAAGTAATACAATTGCGTGGATATCCAAATAATTCCTTATCTTCGTCTAATGGAGGAACAGTTTACAACAAATACTCTATGGAATTAAGATATCCAATCACTATGAAACAATCGGCAAAAATTTATGCCATGACTTTCGTAGAAGCGGGTTCTGCTTTTGATAACTTCAAGAAATTTGATCCTTTCAAAATGCAACGTTCAGCAGGTTTTGGACTAAGAGTATTTATGCCAGCATTCGGATTATTAGGTATAGATTTCGCTCACGGATTCGATCCTGTACCAGGAGATACAGTGAAAAGCGGATGGCAAACACACTTTATCATCGGACAACAATTTTAAACTTTGGCACGATAGTTGAATTTAACATTTTAAGTTTATGAAAAAATATTTTGTTTTACTTTTTAGTTTTGTTTTATTTGCAGCGCAAGCACAAAAGACAACAAAAATTGGTTACATAGATATGGAATATATTTTGGAAAAAGTTCCAGAATATGCAGAAGCTAAAAATCAATTAGAACAAAAAGCAAATACTTGGTTACAAGAAATTGAAGCCAAGAAAAATGAAATCAAAAAACTTAAAGATGC
>CAMLRV010000286.1 GCA_946482495.1 uncultured Flavobacteriia bacterium | reverse complement strand
AACTTCCTCATAGGTAAAGCTAGCAAAACCTAAGTTTAATACTTCTTTTTTCTTTAATGATTTTAAATAATCTAACTCTTTTTGAGAATCTCCTTTCGCAAATTCTTTCGCATCTTTTGCAATACCGTTAGCAACAAACGTAAATGAAAGTTGATAGATACAAGCAATCGTAAAAATGATTGCGAAGAATTTAATTAGTCCCTTGTTTTGCATTATAGTTAATTTTAGTTATTTTCTTTAAGAACGGACAAATATATCATTTCATTAAGGATAAAACAATTTTATTTTCCTTTAAAATTCATTTTTTATTAATATTTAATAAACATTTTGTGAATAAAATACTTTTTATGTTATAAGTTCCTCTAAATAAGAATAATAAAAAAAAGCGTTGGAATCCACCAACGCTTTTTTAAATATGTAAATTTACAAAAATTAATTGTCAATTATAGTAGAATCGGCAATTTGTTTATATGTTCCATTCACTAATTTCTCACGAATTGCCTCAAAAGCAGTTAATGTTTCATCAATATCTGCTTTAGTATGCGTAGTTGTAGGAATCATTCTTAATAAAATTATTCCTTTTGGAATTACCGGATACACCACAATTGATAAGAAAATACCATAGTTTTCTCTTAAATCGTTCACCATAATCATCGCTTCAGGAATACTTCCTTCTAAGTAAACTGGTGTAATACAAGTATTCGTATCACCAATATTAAATCCTTTTTCTTTTAATCCGTTTTGCAACGCATTAACATTTTCCCAAAGTTTATCTTTAATTTCAGAAGAATTACGCAATAACTCTAAACGTTTTAACGAACCAATTGTTTGAATCATTGGCAACGCTTTTGCAAACATTTGAGAACGTAAATTGTATTTTAAATAATCAATTACATCTTTATCTGCAGCCACGAAAGCACCAATATTTGCCATCGATTTTGCAAAAGTTGAGAAATACACATCAATTCCATCTTGACAACCTTGCTCTTCACCTGCTCCAGCTCCAGTTTTACCTAAAGTTCCAAAACCATGTGCATCATCTACTAATAAACGGAAATTGTATTTTTCTTTTAAGGCAACAATTTCTTTTAATTTTCCTTGTTGTCCTCTCATCCCGAAAACTCCTTCAGTAATGAATAAAATTCCTCCACCTGTTTCTTGTGCCATTTTAGTAGCACGTTGCAGGTTTTTCTCCATACTTTCTAAATCGTTATGCTTATAAGTAAATCGTTTTCCCATATGTAAACGTACACCATCAATAATACAAGCATGTGAATCTACATCGTATACAATAATATCATTTTTAGTTACTAAAGCATCAATAATTGACACCATTCCTTGGTAACCAAAATTTAATAAATATGACGCTTCTTTCATTACAAAAGACGCTAATTCTCTTTCTAATTGTTCGTGGTAATTTGTGTGACCCGACATCATACGAGCACCCATAGGATAAGCCGCTCCGTATTTAATTGCCGCATCAGTATCTGCTTTACGCACTTCTGGATGATTTGCTAAACCTAAATAGTCATTAATACTCCAGTTTAATATATTTTTTCCTTGAAATTGCATTCTTGGACCTAATTCTCCTTCTAATTTAGGAAATACAAAGTATCCTTCTGCTTGTGAAGCCCATTTTCCTAAAGGTCCTTTATTTTGTTGTATTCTTTCAAATAAATCTTTAACCATGATACTATATTAATTTGTGGGCAAAAGTATAAATAAAAAAACGTTTTTAATAATTTTTTTTACAGACTTGACTCAGCTCCATTTTATTAGAGTTTCAACAACATTATTAATTTATTACCATTAAATTTTACATTTCAAAAAACATATTTGCAAAAAATAAAGTTTTACTTATCTTTGACATTCTTATGAAGGCAATTAAAATTATCGAATGTCCGCGTGATGCAATGCAAGGCATCAAGACTTTTATTCCAACCGAAAAAAAAGTACAATATATTCAATCGTTGTTACGTGTTGGATTTGATACTATTGATTTTGGAAGTTTTGTATCGCCCAAAGCTATTCCGCAAATGCAAGACACTGCAGAAGTTTTAGCTCAATTAGATTTATCAGAAACTTCTAGTAAATTGTTAGCGATAATAGCCAATACTCAAGGAGCAGAATCTGCTGCAAAACACTCCGCTATTCAATATTTAGGTTTTCCATTTTCTATTTCGGAAAACTTTCAAATGAGAAATACACACAAAACTATTGCAGAATCGTTAATCACTTTACAAGAGATTTTAGAAATCGCCAATAAATCCAATAAAGAAGTGGTAACTTATATTTCTATGGGATTTGGAAACCCTTATGGCGATCCTTATAATGTAGAAATAGTCGGAGAATGGACTGAAAAATTAGCCAATATGGGCGTAAAAATTTTATCACTTTCAGATACTATTGGCTCTTCTACACCTGAAACAATTGATTATTTATTTAGCAATTTAATTCCTAAATATCCAAATATAGAATTTGGCGCACATTTACACACTACTCCAGACACTTGGTTTGAAAAAATTGACGCCGCTTACAAAGCAGGTTGTTTACGTTTTGATGGTGCGATAAAAGGATATGGTGGTTGTCCGATGGCTAAAGACGATTTAACTGGCAACATGCCAACAGAAAAATTACTATCTTATTTTACCGCAGAAAAAGCTGACACTAATTGTCATCCAATAAGTTTTGAAAGTGCCTATAACGAAGCGCTAAAAATCTTTAACGCTTACCATTAGTAAAATTAAAAATCACAAAAATATCTTTTAACTCTTTCTTTTTATTCTGTTTTCTTGCTTGTATCTTTTTGTTTTT
>CAMLRV010000285.1 GCA_946482495.1 uncultured Flavobacteriia bacterium | reverse complement strand
CTAATTCCAGGTTAATTTTGTAATCAGCACGTTGTTGGTAATAAGCTGGTCCTGGAGCACCTGAAGCTGTACGGAACATATTCGGTGTAGCCATTTCAGCATACATTTGACTGAACTTATTGATGTCAGTATGTCCTTGTGGTTCTTTTTTAACTTCATCTTTTTTAACCTCTTGTGCAAATGATGCAAACGAAGCAAAAATTAGGAAAGCAAATGAAATTGACTTTTTCATATTATGTTAATTATAGTTTTTTTAATTATTATATATATGTAACTAATCAATTGAATTGGATTTAGTTACGAATTTTCTGCTATTTGTATTTCAGTTTTTGACTGGTTTCTGTATTAGTAAACAAAATTGTTTTTTTGTTACCATTAATGTTCAAATGTAATAAATTTTGTTGTTCACTAAAAATATCGATTAAAACATTATTAGTTATTTCTAAATCTTTTATGTTTTCCTTGAAATTAATTTTTAAATAGCAAATTGCAATATTGTCTTCTTGTTCTTTTGCTAAAAATTGTATGGTTTGAATTTTGTTATTTATTTTAATCTTTAGTTTTTCTTCTAGATATTTGGAAATATATGTATTAGCATCGGCAACTTCGTCTTTAGTTGTGATGTAAAAATGCTTGTTGTATTTTTTGTATAAAGCTTTTTCTAAATCGTCAATAAATAATCTGGCCGTAATTTGAACCGCTTTTTTCTCTTTAAAATAATCAATCTGAAACACCCCAACATAAAATTTATGAAAAGTGAATGCGCTTGAAACTATAAATAGCACAACTAGAAAACTTATTTTAATCTTATTCATCTTTTTTTGGTTCAATTTCCGGTTTTTGTTCTGGTGTATTTTCTGTTTTTTCTTCTGTAACTTTTTCTGGCTCTTCAACTTTTGGATAATAAGGCTGAAGGTTTTTTAGTTTTAAATAATCCACTGCCAAAGCGCTCATTCTAAAAGTTGTTAATGTTTTGTTTTTGGCTTTTACCGCTTGTCTTAATTCGGAATCTTCAACAATATAAAAAATATAACCTTCTACATATTCTGCAGGAATGTGTAATTGATTGGTAATAAATTCTGAATCGAAGTTGGTGTTGATTTTAGTTTGTAAAAACTCTTTACGTTCCACTTCTAATTCAGCTTTTAATTGTTTAGTTCTTCCTGAAATGGCGTTAAATAAAGGATCAAGACCAAAAGCAGTATTTAAGCCAAATTGGCCATCAAAATCTCCTGCAGTTTTAAGTCTTCTTTCTGCCGGTGTGTATTTTTTTTGTCCTTTCGGAACCAATCCTAATGATTCTGCATTCAAATCATCAGCATTAGTTACCATAATTTCTTTGATATGTCGTGTATAAATTTCTAATTTGATAAAAAGTAAATCTTTTCCGAAATCTTTTTTAGTGACTACATGTTTTTCTGCAACTAAATGAATAGCACTAAACATAATGGTGTCGTTTACTTTAGCTTTTATTTTAAAATATCCACCATTTCCGGAAATTGTATTAGTTTTGTTAGAAATATTTACAATATTAATACCTTCATTGTCGTTTGTTTCTACAATGATTTTTCCCTTAATTATTGAGTCGGTTTGAGACACAGCTAATTGAGTGAGTAACAGTAATAGTATTTGTAAATATTTTTTAATAATACAAAGATTAATTTTGTGTAAAAATAGAAGAACAAAATCAGAATCAATATAAAATTTTGTTAAGAATCACGTTAAAATATAAGAACTTATGAAAAAAGTTATAATTGCAAGTACGTCAACTGTTTTTGGAGGAACCTATTTAGATTATTTATTGCCAACTTTAGCGGAACATTTTAAAAATGTTTCTACTTTAGTTTTTATTCCTTTTGCAAGACCTGGAGGGATTTCTCATGAGGAATATACGGAAAAAGTTAGACCAGTTTTTAAGCAATTAAATATTGAAGTGAAAGGTGTTCATGAGTTTGAAAATCCAATTGAAGCCATAAATAATGCTGAAGCTATTTTTACGGGTGGTGGAAATACCTTTGTGTTAGTAAGTATGTTGTATAAATATAATTTATTAGATGCAATTCAAACTGCTGTTGAAAATGGAATACCTTATTTAGGCACAAGTGCAGGAAGTAATATTTGTGGTTTAACAATGGGGACAACTAACGATATGCCGATTATGTATCCTCCAAGTTTCAGAACATTAGGTTTGGTTTCTTTTAATTTGAATCCACATTATTTAGATCCGATTGAAGGTTCGCAACATATGGGTGAAACAAGAGAAACGAGAATTGGTGAATTTCATCATTATAATTCACAACCTGTTTTAGGATTAAGGGAAGGAAGTTGGTTGGAAGTTTTAGGTAAAACAGTTGTTTTAAAAGGAGATTTATCAGCCAGATTATTTTTGCAAGGTAAAGAGCCTGTAGAAGTTGAAACTGGAACTGATTTAAGTAATTTGAAATAATAAAAAAAAGCCCAAACAATGTTTGGGCTTTTGAGCGAAAGATGAGGGTTCTCGTTATTTATAACGAGACGACATTCAGCTTTTAATGTTTTTTTGAAATAAAAAAAGCCTCAAAATAAATTTGAGGCTTTAGAGCGAAAGACGAGGGTTCTCGTTATTCATAACGAGACGACATTCAGCTTTTAATGTTTTTTGAAATAAAAAAAGCCTCAAAATAAATTTGAGGCTTTTGAGCGAAAGACGAGGGTCGAACTCGCGACATTCAGCTTGGAAGGCTGACGCTCTACCAACTGAGCTACTTTCGCATGGTAGAATTTTGAAATTCAATAAATTTTAGAGCGAAAGACGAGGGTCGAACTCGCGACATTCAGCTTGGAAGGCTGACGCTCTA
>CAMLRV010000284.1 GCA_946482495.1 uncultured Flavobacteriia bacterium | reverse complement strand
TTTTTAATGCGTTCGATGTGCGTCCAATCGGAATGCCCTTTATACATTTGAGCACGCGTTCTGGCATGAACCGTTAAAGCTTGCACACCAATATCTTGCAAACGCTCAGCCACTTCATCAATATTGATAGAACTTTCATCCCAACCCAAACGTGTTTTTACAGTCACTGGCAAACTAGTTCCTTTGATAACGGCTTTCGTTAAACGAATCATTAAATCAACGTCTTTTAAAACGCCAGCACCAGCACCTTTACAAACTACTTTTTTTACTGGGCAACCAAAATTAATATCTACCAAATCAGGCTGAACGGTGTCTACAATTTTAGCAGACATTTCCATCGCTTCTTCATCACCACCAAAAATTTGAATTCCAACTGGACGTTCGTAATCGAAAATATCCAATTTCATTTTACTTTTCATGGCATCACGAATTAAACCTTCGGAAGAGATAAATTCAGAATACATCAAATCGGCTCCATGCATTTTGCATAATCTGCGAAATGGCGGATCACTTACATCTTCCATTGGCGCAAGAAGTAAAGGATGTTCGGGCAAAATGATGTTTCCTATTTTTGGCATGTTGTAATTTTGTGCAAAGATAATACAAAGTTAGAAGTAGGAAGTAGGAAGTGTGAAGTTTTTTATATTGAAAACTAAAAGTGAATTCTAGCCCCGATAGTAGCGGTATCTTTTTTAAGTACGTTCCTTGAGCACTTCGACTTCGCTCAGTGTGACAGCTCAAGGAACGTACTTAAAAAAATATAGCGGATAGCGGGAAGATTAGCGAATTGAAAACTAGTGTTATGCTCCTAATCTTAAAAAAATTATCTTGGTTTTAACCAGCTTTTCGGATTCAGAACGGTTGTATTTTGGTTAATTACGAATTTTAATACCGAATTTCCTTTCGCGTTGGTTTTAATTTTTCCTAAAGTTTGTTTTGCAGTTACTTTATTTCCAACAGAAACCGACACGCTACTTAAGTTACTATACGCCGTGAAGAAATCTCCGTGACGCACTAAGACCGTGTACGTGTTTGTAGTTTGTGAAACCTGAACTCCAGAAACTTCTCCTGCAAAAACGGCTCTGGCTGAGGCGCCTGCATCTGTTGTGATATCAATTCCACTGTTATGAATCACAATATTTTTATATTCAGGATGTGGCACATCACCGTAACCTGTAGAAATATATCCTTTTTCTGTTGGCCAAGGCAATTCTCCTTTATTGGCTTTAAAACTATCAGAAGTTAATTTTCCTTCTGGTGTTAATTCAATTTTTGTAGAAGAAACCGCAGTTGTTTTTACAGGTGTTGTATTTCCTGAAGCTGCTTGTTTCTTGGCTGCATTTTTCTTGTTTTCTGCGGCAATCGCATCGGCAATCATTTTTTTGATTTTCTTATCAATCGCTTTTGATTCTTTTTGTTTAGCAGCAATTTCGGCAGCAATTTTTTTCTTATCTTTTTGAATAAGTTTTGCTGTTTTTTCTTTTTCTAATTTTAATTTTTCGTGTTCCGCTTTGATTTTTGTTTTTTCAACAATCACCACTTCTTTTTCTTTTTTATTAACTTGTAATTCGTTAACGGCAACACCTAATCTAGTTTGTTTGATTTTAATTTCTTCCGCTTGACGTTTTCTATACCCTGCATATTGCTTCATGTATTGAATACGTTTATAAGCTTGCAAAAAACTTGAAGACGACAACACAAACATAATTCGGCTTTGTTCGGAACGACTTTTATACGATTTCACAATCATTTTTGCGTAATCTTCTTTCATGATTTTTAAATCTCTATTTAACTTGTTAATTTCTAACTGTGTTAAATAAATATTATCATCTAAAATTCGAGTTTGTTTAGCAATAGTTGAAATGATTTTTTCAGAAATTTTAATTTGTTCATTTTGACTCGCAATTTCTTTTAAAACCGATCTTTCTTTTTTCTTTTCGTTCTGAAGTTTAGTTTTTGCTTCAGACAATTCTCTTTGTAATTGTTCTTTTCTTTGTTCCAACTTTTCTTTCTCATCAATTTGCGCCGAAACTGACAAGGTGAAAAATACAACGAATAAGGTTAAAAGAAATTTGTTCATGCTTGAATTTTTTTTGCGAAATTAATCTATTTTTATCAGAGTATAACCATCTGGAATAGAATATGGATACGATAATGACTCATTAAACGTAATTTTTTTGTATTCTATGTCGATTTTTACTTCGTCTTGTTGCGTTGCTAAAATAGAAACTCCTGATGGCAAGAACATATTGTCTTGATTAAAGAAAGAAGGATAGTTTACCAAAACGTTTCTGTTTTTTGAAATTTGATTGATAAATTGTTTTTTCAATAGATAATTTGCGGTTTCAAAACTAAATGCTTTTTCTACATCCGATTTCTTTTTTGATTTCAATTGAAACAAATTATCGGCTACTTCAGCAATGAATTCTTCTTTGGTTAAATTGTCAATTGGTCTTCCTAATAATAAATTTTGCACTTTTTGAAAATCTAAATCGGTACCCAACATTTTCGTTAAAATAGAATAATCGCCATCAAAATAAGTATTATTGGTTTTTTCATAATAACTCACACGAGTTGGTGTAATTAAAGCTTTCGCCATTGGAATTCCGAAGAATTTAAGATTGATCCAAATGATTTCATCTTTTTTAATTCGAATATCGGCATTAATTGAAATAGATTGTTTTTTGTCTTGATAATCTGCAGAAGCACGAATAGAAGCGGTTTGAAAACTCAAGGCATTTTCATAATGTTTTTGAATAACTTCTTTCGCTTTATCGTTAGTTACCACTTCTTGAGCAACAGTTTGCTCGGCAACTTTTTGTTTCGGTTTACAAGCTA
>CAMLRV010000283.1 GCA_946482495.1 uncultured Flavobacteriia bacterium | reverse complement strand
TGTTGGTTTTAAAACCAAACTTTTTCGAAACTTATAAAATGATTTTAAAGCCTTTCGGAATGACTCACGGAATTTTATTTATCCTATACATTATTTTAGCATTTTTACTAAAAGAAGAAAAAAATTGGAATTTGAAAAATTTCTCAATAATATTATTAGCTTCATTAATTCCTGTAGGAACTTTTTGGGTAGATAAAAAGTATTTGAGATAATCTTCAAAAATCGCATATTTCAAAATAAAAAATAAATTTTTTCATTTATGAAATCGCTATTAAAAACTTTTGCGTAAGCAAATCCTTCAATATTAAAGCGATACCATATATGACCTTTAAAAAATAAATTTTACATATATGAAAGTTTTCGACTTAGCTGAACCTTTATTAAAAAAACTAGATTTAGGAACAGATTTCACTTTATATGGAAATTTGTTAATCAATCTATTGGTCTTAATGATACTTGCATATGCCATTGATTATTTGGCTAAAAAAGTATTAATTATTGGATTAGCTGTTGTTGCAACTTATACAAAATCTACATTTGACGATTTTCTTGTTGCAAATAAAACGGCTAAATACATTGCGCATTTGGTTCCGCTTTATTATTTGAGTAAAAAAATTCCAATTGTTTTAGACGATTTTGTGTATTGGGAAAACTTATTTGGTAAAAGTGTTAAGATTTTTATTATTGTATTATCGCTTTTTATTGTTCGAAGTATTTTTCATTCACTAAAAGATTATTTAAAAACCTTACCAAAATATAACGATAAACCTATAGATAGTTATATTCAAGTAATTATGATAGTATTATGGATTTATGCTATAGTTTCTATTATTTTATTGCTTTTTGATACTAAAAAAGGCGTTTTATTAACAGCATTTGGATCTATTTCAGCATTAATTATCTTAGTATTTAGAGATACAATTTTAGGTTTTGTGGCTAGTATTCAGGTTACTGTGAATGATATGGTACGTATTGGTGATTGGATTACGGTGGATAAATTTGGTGCTGATGGTGAAGTTGAAGAAATTAATCTTGCTACTGTAAAAGTTCGAAATTTTGACAATACTACTTCCACTATTCCAACCTATAGTTTAATTTCCGATAGTTTTAGAAACTGGCGTGGAATGATTAATTCTGATGGACGTAGAATTAAAAGACACATATTAATTAAAGGTGCAACTGTTCGATTTATCACTAATGACGAATTGGAATCTTTTAAACGTATTCAATTTATTTCTAGTTATATTGATAGACGAAAAGCGGATATTGATAAATTTAATTCATTAAATGGTATTGATAAATCATTAAATGTAAATGGAAGAAATCTAACTAATTTAGGACTTTTTAGAAAATACATTCAAAGATATATTGAAACGCATCCTGGAGTAAATAAAGAAATGCAATTGATGGTGAGACATTTGCAGCCAACAGAAAAGGGAATTCCATTAGAAATTTACTGTTTCAGTAAAGATAAAAAATGGGAAAACTACGAATATATTATGGCCGATATTTTCGATCATGTTATTGCTTCAATTCCATATTTTGATTTGGAATTATTTGAAGTTCAGCACGTTAAAGCTGATAAAATGAATTTATTAGATATAGAATAATCAACTCCTTTTTATAAAATCGAGTTGATTATTTCAATATGATCAAAAGCTATTTCTGGTAAATTGTCTAAAGAAAACCATTTGACATCTTTCGCGTCATCTTTCGCTTTTATATTTTGATTATCAATTAAATAAGTTTGATAAGCAACTGAAACCATATGTCCGCGTGGATCACGATGCGGTTTCCCAAAGGCACCAATTTGTCTCATAGTATCAGTTTCAATATTAGTTTCTTCATATAGCTCTCTCCTAGCCGCTTGTTCCAAATCTTCATTTTCATCTACAAATCCGCCTGGTAAAGCCCAACAATCCTTAAAAGGTTCATTTAATCGTTTAATTAATAAAACTTCATTGTTAAATTTGTTAATAACTACTACATCAACTGTTACAAAAATTTTAGATACGTATTTAGACATATAGGTTTTTTTTGTAAATTTAAAATAAAAAATGATAGAACGTAGTCAATTTCTTTTGCCATTGAAAACTGTAAAGTTCGGAGATGAAAATGTAGAATCATTAAGTGAAGAATATTTTCAAAATAATACTTTACGACCAATTCTTAAATTGCAAAACGATTTATTAATTGAAGTTTTTAAGAATTATGCTGTAAAGCAGAAAAATACTTTTTTTGCACTTTCTCCAGATAAAAAAGAAAAATATATAGAAAATGCCATTCAAAAGGATTTGAAGTTTAGAAATTCTTTAAAAGGTATGATTATTGGTTTGTTTAGTGTGGAAGAATATGCTGATTACATCCAAAACTCTTCTAATTTAAATAAACGAATGATGACTATGTTGATCGAAAGATTAAAAAGTCAAGTTCAAATATTAACAAATGATTAAATGGAAATTGACAATTTACCAAAGGATAAAAAGATAATTCTATTTGATGGTGTTTGTAATTATTGCAATGATAAAATTAATTTTATTATTAAAAATGACAAACAAGATGTTTTTAGATTTGTTGCTTTACAAAGTGAATCAGGTCAGAAATTAATCAACTATTTAGGGATAGATAATTCAATTGATAGTATTGTGTTATACGAACCTGGATATGCTTATTTTATTAAGTCAGAGGCAGTTTTTAGGATCATTAAGCATTTGTCATCATCTGTAAGACTTTTGTTGTTTTTTACTTTTATTCCAACGAGTATTAAGAATATTTTTTACGACTTAATTGCAAAAAATAGATATCAATGGTATGGCAAAAAAGAAAGTTGCATGATACCATCTGA
>CAMLRV010000282.1 GCA_946482495.1 uncultured Flavobacteriia bacterium | reverse complement strand
TCTACTTTTTTAGATAAATGAAAACTTCTGTTGAATTCATCAGAAAATTTAAGAGCTAAAGCTGATTTTTTACTTGAAAAAGCATTATTCCAATCATTAAATGCAATTTCATTTAAAACAGTATTAGAAGTGTTTGTTAATTGAATTTCTTGAAGTACATCAATTTTTTTTCCACCTTCAATTAATTTTGCTTCGATTTTAATTTCATTTTGTGCTAATGAAATTGCTGAAAATAGCAAAAGGAATAATATTTTAAATTTTGTCATCTTTTTCTTAAAGGCTTCAATATTACTAAAAAAAAAGGAATTATTCGTAAGATTTTAATATAATAATGACTATTTTTGTTATTCACCCCAAACTCAATTAAGATGAAAATAAAATTACTTTTTATATCATTTATAGTTTTTTCTTCATTAAGCTACTCACAAGTAGTAATTAATGAAATAGACCCAGATACGCCATCTACCGATCAAAAAGAATTTATTGAATTACATTCTGCTACAGCGAACTTTTCTTTAAACGGATATGTTTTAGTTTTTTATAATGCAACAAGTACTAGTCCGTATAGCGGAACTTTAAGTTATAATGCCATTGATTTAGATGGTTATTCTACAGATATCAATGGGAATTTTTTAATTGGAAATGTTCAAGTTACACCAGCACCTGCATTATCTATGCCTGATGCTACTCTGCAAAATGGTCCTGATGCAATTGCTTTGTATTTAGGAGATGCAACAAGTTTTCCATTAAATACACCCGCCACAAATACTGGTTTAGTTGATGCTATTGCGTATTCCAATTCGGCAACCACACAACCATCTGCTTTAATGTCAATTTTAAATTTAACTGTTTGTGTGAATGAAAATTCGACTTCAAATGCGGCCAATCATTCGATTCAAAGAAAAAATGACGGAACCTATGAAGTGAAATTGCCTACGCCAGGAATGAATAATGACGGATCAGGAATTCCGTTGAACTACATGACTACTTCATTTAATGCAGCTAGTTATACTGAAGGTCAAACCGTGACGGTTACTTTTACAACATCTTCAGCGGTAGCTTCTAATACTACTTTTACACTTGCCTTAAATAATGGGAATTTTAATTCTTCAGATTTTACTTTTGATACAAATAATTCTGTAACAATTAATGCCGGTTCTAACACAGCTACTAAAATTATTAATTTAATTGATGATGTTTTAGAAGAAGGTGATGAAGAATTTGTTTTATATATTTCTGGACTTCCGGTAGATGTAATTGCAAGTAATAATTCAATTGTGAGAAGAGTTGCAGATACTGATTTTCAGGTTTTAAACTTTGGAACTCCATTAGCGCCAACTTACGGACAAGTAACAAGTACTGCTCCGGTTGGATATTATGCCTCTTTGGAAGGTTTATCTGGTGCGGCTTTGAAACAAGCTGTTCAAGATATCATTGCAAATCCTTCAGTAGTGCATTTGCATAGTTATGCTGATATTTGGGAAATATTAAGAACTTCTGATCAAAATCCTTTAAATAGTGGTCAAATTTGGGAAATTTATTTAGAGCAACCTATGTCGAAAATTGACCAACAACAATCGAGTAGTATTGTTGGAAAGTGGAACAGAGAGCATATTTTTTGTCAATCGAGAGGTGGTTTTGATGTTGCTCAAGGTGATACGGCTGATGGGATAGGAGTTTGGAATACTACAAGTGCTGCTTCGACTGTAGATGGTGTTTCTGATGCGCATCACATTAGAGCAGTTAATGGTCAGGAAAATTCTTCTAGAAATAATAAAAATTACGGACCAGTAAATTCGGCAACAGTTTATGCTGGAGCTGCAGGAACTCAAGGCTCATGGCGTGGAGATGTAGCAAGAGCCTGTTTTTATATGGCGGTTCGTTTTAATGGTTTGAATGTTGTGAATGGTGATCCAAGCGAATGTAATGGTGCTTGTACAGGTTCAAATCCTTCAGGGAATATTGGAGATTTAGCAACGCTATTATCGTGGAATGTTACTGATGCTAGAGATGATTTTGAAATGAATAGAAACAATTATATTTATACTTGGCAACAAAACAGAAATCCATTTATTGATTATCCAACACTAGCAGATTATATTTTTGGAGCGCAATACGGACAACCTTGGTTTGCACCATTATCATCAGCTACTTTTGATGTTTCTGAAATAAAAGTTTATCCAAATCCTGCTGCAGAACATATTTTTGTTTCTGGATTAACGGGAACTTCTAGTGTGCAAATATTCTCTGTTTCAGGTGCAAAAGTTTTCGAAACGACTATAAATGGTGATCAAATGATTCCAATAAACTTCAAATCGGGAATGTATTTTGTGAAGGTTAGTAGCGATGAAAAACAAATTGTGAAAAAAATAATCGTGAAATAACATAAAATCGTTTCATAATCAATATTTTTGTAGAAAAATACAACTCAATTATAATTATATTTTAAAAATGAAAGTAACAATAGTAGGAGCAGGTAACGTAGGAGCTACTTGTGCAGACGTAATTTCTTACAGAGGAATTGCAAGTGAAGTAGTTTTATTAGACATTAAAGAAGGTTTTGCTGAAGGAAAAGCAATGGACATTATGCAATGTGCTACAACAACAGGATTTAATACACAAGTTTATGGTGTAACAAATGATTATTCTAAAACAGCTAATTCAGATGTGGTAGTTATTACTTCAGGTATTCCAAGAAAACCAGGAATGACACGTGAAGAATTAATTGGAATTAATGCAGGAATTGTAAAATCTGTTGCTGAAAATATCTTAAAATTCTCTCCAAATACAATTATCGTTGTAGTTTCTAATCCTATGGATACTATGACATATTTAACTTTAAAAGCAACAG
>CAMLRV010000281.1 GCA_946482495.1 uncultured Flavobacteriia bacterium | reverse complement strand
CATCAAATTCAAAATCTCTAATGATAACATCAAAATAAAAGCGAGTTATGCCAATTCCATTTTAAAAAGATCAATTGCAAATCAAATTCAAAACATTTATTATCATACCAAAAGTGATACTATTTTTTCTAACAAAAAAACGCTTCCTTTTTATACTGGTAGCGATAAAGAATATGTTTTAGTGGATTACAAACCGCAAAATACAATTAGAGAAGTTTTTATTGAAATTATTCCTGAAGTATACATAAACAAAAAAAACAACAAGTATGTTTTCAATGTGAACGATTATGAAGTGAATGATAGCGATTTATATTTCAACACTTTAGTTTTAGTGGATGGTTTCTTACTGCAAGATGTAGATGAAATTTTAACTTTTGATCCAAACCATTTCACAAAAATAAATTTTGTGAACAAAGGTTATTTTTTAAACAATTATTTATTTAATGGTGTGGTAAATCTAACAACAAAAGAATTTAACTATATCCCTCATATGGATGGCGATTATATCATTAAGAAAAAATTAGAGCGACCTCAACTTAAAAAGAAATATTTCAACATTAATTATACTAAAAATAGTTTTGAAAAAATTCCTGATTATAGATATCAATTATATTGGGAACCTAATGTAACCGATATTTCTACAGAAAAATCATTTGAGTTTTACACTTCTGATATTTCTGGTAATTATAAGGTTGTAATTGAAGGAATCACAAAAAATGGAGAACCAATTTTAATGGAAAATTATTTTAGTGTGAAATAAAGCAATATTTTTTTATATTTGTTTGCCAACCAAATCAAACATTATGAAAATTAACCAAAAACTTACCTTTAGAGTATTACTACTACTCTTTGGTCAAGCAATTGCATTTTCGCAAACCTTTATTCAAGGTTATCAAGATGTAGTAAACCAAGTCACACAAACTAATGTGACAAACAATCTAACTGAATTTGAAAATTTAGGAGTTAAAGTCAGAGGAAGTGCCGCTCAAACTAACACATTAAATTGGATTAAAAACAATTATTTAAGCTACGGTTTTACTGCAGCTCAAATGGTTGAAGATTCATTTACTTACACAGGTTCAACTGCTGTATGTAAAAATTTAATTGTAACAAAAACCGGAACTTTATATCCGAATACCTTTGTAATCATTTGCGCCCATTATGACACCATTACTGGAAAAGGAACAAATGACAATGGTACAGGTACCAATGTTTTATTAGAAACAGCGCGACTTTTACAAAGTATTCCAACAGAATATTCCATCAAATTTATTCATTTTAGTGGTGAAGAAGATGGACTTCGCGGAAGTCAACATTATGTTACGAATGTGGTAAATAGTACCACGCCTAAAATGGACATTCGTTTGGTTTTTAACATTGACCAAGTTGGTGGAATTGCTGGGCAAGTGAATAATACTATCACTTGTGAAAAAGACAACAGCAGTACACCTTCTACGAACAATGCCGCTTCAGCTACTAAAACAAATGAATTAATTACTTGTGTAGGTTTATACTCTAATTTAAACACTTTTTTAGCGAATGCCTATTCTTCAGACTATATGCCATTTGAAGATAATAATGAAATCATCACAGGTTTTTTTGAAAAGAATGAATCTTCTGTAACACATACTGCTAATGATTTATTAATAAACATGGATCCAGTTTATGTGTTTAATGTAACAAAAGCTGCTGTTGGAGCTATGTTACATTTCGCAATCGCAAATACTTCTGTGTTATCAAATGAAACATTCAATTTAGACAATCAAATTTCAGTATATCCAAATCCAGCAAAAGACAATCTTTATATCAATAAAGGAAATTTAGATACTGAAAACTATACAGTGAAAATTGTTGATGTAAATGGGAAAAAAGTTTCAGAAAAAGAATTTACTAACTCACAATTAGTGGAAGAACTTCCAGTTTCAGAATTAAGCGCAGGAATTTACATGTGTGTGATTTCAACAGAAAACAAACAAATTTTCAAAAAAATAATTATTGAGTAAATCTTTACGTTACTTACTGAATAACTTTCAAGTTTAAAATCTAATGCAATTCTGTTTTCAATAAAATGAAAATTGAATTGCATTTTTTTTCAACTTTTAGGCAACCTTTTTATTTTTTTTACACTAATAAGTATAATCCAAAGATTAATTATATTTTTAGTAACAAAAATCGCAGTTAATACAGAGTAAAATAATTGAATTTAGAAGAAATCATAATTGGTTGTAAAAAGCAAAGTATCACACATCAAAAAGAGTTGTACTTACTTTTCAATAAAACACTTTTTAACTTAAGCTTAAAATACTGCACATCTGTATCTGAAGCTGAAGATAATCTGCATGATAGCTTCATGGAAATTTTTTCGAATATTGACCAATATAAAGGCAACGGTTCTTTTGAGGGTTGGATGAAAAGAATTACAATTAATAAAGCCATTCAACTTTATAAAAAAAACATCAATTTTAAAACCTTAGACAACCATAGCGAAACTGAAGAAATAGCAATTGATTTTAATGAAACCCATTTAAGTTTAGATCAAATTTTAGAAGCAGTTCAAGCTTTACCCAATCAATATCGATTAGTATTTAATTTATACGAATTAGATGAATATTCACACAAAGAGATAGCACAAATACTCAACATCAGTGAAGGCACATCGAAATCTAATTTATTTAAAGCAAAATCAATTCTGAAAAAAAACCTTTCAGAATTACAATTAAAAAAAGTTCACAATGGATAATAACAACGAAATAGGTAAGTTTTTCAAAGAAAATTTAAGCCAATTAGATTTTTCTCCAAGTGAATTTGTTTGGGATAAAATTGAAGCGGATTTAAAGAGTCAGCAGCTCACAGAAAATCCAAAGGTGT
>CAMLRV010000280.1 GCA_946482495.1 uncultured Flavobacteriia bacterium | reverse complement strand
CATATGTTTTTGACAGGTTTCAATATTTATATTATCTTTATCTAATTAAAATTTTTATATGTATTCTATTACAACAATTATTATTGCAGTTACAGCAATAATGACATTTGCAGGTTTATCTAATTTAGAGTTTTTTGATAAGTTTAAATTTAATATTTCAAGTGTAAAAGCTGGAGAGCAATATCGTATGTTAACTTCTGGCTTTTTACATGGAGATTGGTTTCATTTTGCTTTTAACATGTTTAGTTTTTGGAGTTTTGCTACTTTTTTAACTCGAGAATTTAGCACTACCAATTTTCTGCTAATTTACTTAGGAAGTATGGGAATTGGAAGCTTGTTAACTTATTATATTCATAAAGACGAACCACATTATTCAGCTATTGGAGCTTCTGGTGCGGTGATGGGAATTATTTATTCTGCAATCTTATTGTATCCTGATACTTCCATTTTATTATTCGGAGCTATTCCTATTCCGGGTTATATTTTTGCTGTTTTGTATTTAGGATATTCAATTTACGGTATGAAAGGAAGATATGATAATATTGGTCATACAGCTCATTTAGGTGGAGCAGTTGGAGGATTAATTTTCACTTTGTTAATTCGTCCGAGTTTATTAGAAACCAGATTGCAATTTATAGGTATTTTATTGATTCCAATTTTTGTTTTAGCCTATTTGGTTAAAATGAAAAAGATATAATGGCATACTATTTGAATTGGGATTTAAAACTAAATAAATAATATATGAGAAAGTTAATTTTATTACTAACATTAATTACAACAATGAATGTTATGAGTCAGGAACAAGGTAAGCAAGTGCCACAAATTTCAATTACAGGGGAAGGAAAAATTAAAGTTACGCCCGATATAGCTGTAATTCAATTAGGTGTTCAAAACAATGGTAAAGATGCTAAAGAAGTCAAAACTTTGAACGATGTTACAATTGATAAAGTAATAAAATATATCAAGAAGTTTAATATTCCTACAAGTGATTACCAGACGGCTCAAATGAGTTTATATAAAAATTACGATTACGAAAAAAAGAAGTATTCGTATCAAGCCAATCAAACGATTTCTGTGACTTTAAAAGATATTTCGAAATATGATGCCTTTATGATGGATGTAATGGATACTGGAATTAACGTAATTAATGGCGTTGAGTTCAAGTCTTCTAAAATAGAAATTTATGAAACTGAAGCTCGTAAAAAAGCCATATTAAATGCTAAGAAAAAAGCTGATGATTATGTATCTGTTTTAAACGGGCAAAAAGTGGGTAAAGCAATTCTAATTTCGGACAATTCATTTACTAATTATCCGCAGCCTGTGTTAATGTCTAAAGCTGGTTGGGCTTCTGATGAAGCTGCAGCTGCACCAAGAGAAACTTTAGCAGTTGGTGAAATAGAAATTGTATGTAATGTTAATGTGAGTTTTAGTTTGGAGTAATGAATCAAAACATAATAATACCAAAGCCTTGTCATGAAGATTGGGGTAAAATGACACCAAATTCGGAAGGTAAATTTTGTGGTTCTTGCAGTAAAACTGTTGTGGATTTTACTCAAATGAGTAAAGATGAAATACATACTTATTTTAAACAAAAATCTGGAGAAAATACGTGTGGACATTTTTATGCTTCTCAATTGGATGTGACTAAAAAAGTATCTCCATATGTTTTTAAAAGAATAAACTATTGGGCTACACTTTTATTAGGTTTGTTTTTGCCATTAACCAGCTGTAAAAAACAGTTAACGGGTGAGCCAACTATTAAAGATGACAAACAAACTGAAGTTGAACTCACAGGAGATACGGTTTATTCAGGTTCAGATAAAAAAATTCCGCCCATGCCAAAGGTTAAATCGGATACTGTTAAAGAGAAAATTGTTAACGGCGTTACGCTTGTAAAACCAATTGAGCCAAAAGATAGTATTAAATAAGAAAAGCACTTCAAAAGAAGTGCTTTTTTGTTTTTTAATTCAGAGATAGATTTCTGTATTTCATTCCGTCATCCTGAGCATGATGTTATCTTGCTCAAATTATTTCAAACAAAAAAGCTCTCAAGTAAACTTGGAGCTTTTCCTTATTGAAATATTTTGTGGGGAGAGCAGGATTCGAACCTGCGAAGGTTTCCCAACGGATTTACAGTCCGTCCTCGTTGGCCGCTTGAGTATCTCCCCAACTCGCTTTTTTAGAGTGGTGCAAATATATAATTGTTTTTCTTACTTGCAAAGATTATTTGTAACATTTTTGTAAATATTTTATAACAATCTGATAATGAAATAGACAGTTTTTAATTTTTTTTATAAAATATTAAAACTAGACTTATTACAACTAAAAGAAAACTACAAAAACTAAAAAATCCCATTTTGAAAATCAAAATGGGATTAGTTTTATTTGTACAGGGTATTATTTTACACCTAATAATTCTTTTACTTTCGCTTTTAATTCTTCACCACGAAGACCTTTTACTACAATGTTACCTTTTTCATCTAAAATAAATGTCGAAGGAACTTCTTCAATTTCATATTTTAATGCAATCGGATCTTTCCATCTTTTTAAATTAGAAACTTGTGTCCAAGTTAATTTATCCTTTGCAATAGCTTTTTTCCAAGCTTCTAAATTGTCATCTAAAGAAACACCAATAATGTTTAATCCTTTAGCATGTAATTCTTTGTATAAAGCTACCATGTTTGGGTTTTCAGCTCTACATGGCGGACACCAAGATGCCCAAAAATCAACTATAGTAACCTTCCCTAAAGATTCCTTTAAAGATACACTTTTTCCATCTGGAGTTTTTGCAGTAAAATCTGGTGCTTTATTTACTTTTTTTTTTGAATCTCAGCTGGTAACTGAGGCATTTTTGGTAAGTTTTTCTCTGATGCAGCTCTGAAATCTAA
>CAMLRV010000279.1 GCA_946482495.1 uncultured Flavobacteriia bacterium | reverse complement strand
ATAGTAGTAACTAATCGTCATATTTTGACTATCAATAAAACTAGAAAGCTCTTTAATGTTATCGAAAATGATTTTATTGATATTATCGTCATTTTTAGCTTCTAACACTTCCATTTTAATATTTGCCGAATTATAACTTGTGGTATAATTTGGACTATATGAAGAATTATATTGTTTACGTTCAAAGACTAATTGTTGTGCACAACCAGTCAATAAGAACAAAAGAAGTATAAGTATTGTATTTTTCATTATAATTTTTTGCAAGATTTTGCTGTTGCAAATATATCAAAAATCGAGCCAAGATGACTATTTTAAACAAAAAAATCGGACATAACATCCGATTTTTGTATTAAAATGCAATTGAAATTAATCTTTACTTGCTAAGTATCTTTCTGCATCTAAAGCAGCCATACAACCTGTTCCAGCTGCAGTAATTGCTTGTCTGTACACATGATCAGCAGCATCACCACCCACAAATACACCAGGAACATTTGTTTTAGAAGTTCCAGGTTCATTTATAATATAACCTGTTTCGTCTAAAGTTAAATAATCAGCAAAAATATCTGTATTTGGTTTGTGTCCGATTGCTACGAAAAATCCTGTTGCAGGAATTTCATGCTCTGCATTTGTAACATTATTTTTAACTTTTACTGAAGTTACCACTTGTCCGTCACCTAAAACTTCAACAGTTGAAGTATTTAATAAAATTTCAATATTTTCAGTTTTCTGTACACGCTCAGCCATAATTTTAGAAGCTCTAAATTTATCTGTACGAACTAACATAGTTACTTTTTTACATAATTTAGATAAGTAATGTGCTTCTTCACAAGCGCTATCTCCTGCTCCAACAATTACAACTTCTTGGTTTCTATAGAAAAATCCATCACAAACGGCACAAGCAGAAACGCCACCACCCATTTGTAAATAATGTTGTTCTGAAGGTAAACCTAAATATTTTGCTGCTGCACCTGTAGAAATAATTACAGTATCGGCATGAATTTCTTTAGTATCGTTAATCCAAACTTTATGTGGCTCTGAACTAAAATCAACTTTTGTTGCCCAACCGTCTCGTACATCCGTTCCAAAACGTTGTGCTTGACTTTGTAACTGCACCATCATTTCCGGACCAGTTACCCCATCCGGATATCCTGGAAAATTTTCTACTTCGTTGGTTGTTGTTAACTGTCCACCTGGTTGCGTTCCTTGGTATAAAACTGGATTCATATTAGCTCTAGCCGCGTAAATTGCTGCAGTATATCCAGCAGGACCAGAACCTATTATAAGACATTTTACTTTTTCTATTTCGTTTGACATGGTCGATTATTTTAATTTCGCACAAAAATATAAAAACCAAATGCTTTTTTATGTAATAAAAGTTACATTTTTTATTATAATATCATAAATGTTTTTGATAATAAAAATCAAGTGCAATTTCAAAACCTTTTATCCTTTTTCGTTTACCCAAAACCTATAAATTATCTAATTGATTTGTCTTTTTATTATTGGAAATCGTCCAGAAGAAACCTACAAAAAAGAAACGTGTAGCAGGCTGTGTTACCGCTTGTCTTTGGAAAGTTCCATTAGAATCAGGGGAATTAGCATATTGGTATCCGAAAACGTTATTTGCACCTAATAAATTGGAAACAGATAAGTATAAGATTTTTTGTTGTGATAGTAAATATGACCAGCCTAGACTAAAATTATTATACGATTTGGTTTTAGAATCCATAAATGCTACTTCATTCGGATTATCATAAGGTCTACCTGAATTAAAACTATAAGTTAACCCAATTTGTGATCTCAATTTATCTACCCAATATTTGGTTACTATGGAAAAATTATGATTGGCAATAAAACTTGGCGTAACTTGCTTTTCGTAATTTCTATAATCTCTTTCCGAATCAATAAAAGAATACGTAATCCAATAATCCATGTTTTTAATCGTTTTATTATCTCTCCAAAATAAATCGATTCCCTTTGCATAACCCAATCCGTTATTATTAAAATTCGATGTGAAACTTGAAAAATTACTATCATACTTAACTAAGTTCGAATATTCTTTATAGTATGCTTCTGCACGAAACATTTTTCCATTATTGTTGTATAAATAGTTGATAATATAATGATTCGTATTTTCATATTTTAAGTTAGTAGTAAACTTCAAATAATCTGGATTTGGGTTTTGATAAAAACTTCCGTATGCTAATGAAAGCTGACTTTTACTTGCTATTTTGTAAGCTACTGAAAGTCGAGGTTCTATTGTAAATTCATCTACAACCGATGCATTTGAAGAACGTATACCTAAATTAAAAGCTAACTTTTGTGATAAAAACACTTCTGCTTCTGTAAAAAACGCAATCGTATTATTTTGATAGCCATAATCAATTCTATTAAGAGAAAAATCTTGATAGTTTTCATCAAAATTTGCGTGGAAAAACTCACCGCCTACATTTAGTTTAAACATATTCGAAAAAGATTGACGCAATTTTAATTTGTAATGTAATGCACGTTCATAATTATTGATTTTATCTGTATTAATTCCGATTTGATTGTTACTATAGCCAAAACTAAAACCCGTTTGAAGTTGTAATGATGTTGCAATATTTCCTTTGTAAACTGAGTTCAAGTAGAAATTATTATTTATCAAACCATATCTAATTTTATCAGCATAATTAATATCTTTTTGATTCAAATTCATATTCGAATTATCAAAAGCTGCGTACACTTTTAGCAATCCTTTATTAATTTTCGTTCTATAAACCGTTTCACCTGAAATAGATTCTGGCGCTTTATTCCAATCTAATTTTTGTGGTGCTAAAAAATAATAGGGTTTCAAATTAATATAACTCGTGTTAAAACTTAAAGAACTATTTTTCCATTTTTTCGATTTCCCTAAGCCAACTCCAACCGTCATAATG
>CAMLRV010000278.1 GCA_946482495.1 uncultured Flavobacteriia bacterium | reverse complement strand
AGCTATGTTACGTCATAAAGACATGGATATTGAGTTTGTAGGTGCGAGAAAAGAATCGTACACACATGATAGCCGAAATCCATTAGTAGAAGATGGAACGCTACAAGACGATCAAGAACGCCGGGATTTTACGATTAACGCTATGGCTTTTTCATTAAATGCTGACAATTTTGGTGATTTAGTCGATCCGTTTAATGGTGTTTCAGATTTAGAAAATAAAGTTTTGAAAACGCCTTTAAATCCAGATATTACCTATTCAGATGATCCATTGCGAATGATGCGTGCGATTCGCTTTGCTTCACAATTAAATTTTGAAATTGAAAGTGAATCGTTAGCTTCTATTACCAAAAATAAAGACCGAATTTCGATTATTTCTGGTGAAAGAATTGTAGACGAATTAAACAAGATTTTGTCTTCAGATAAACCCTCAATCGGATTTTTACATTTGTATAAAACGGGATTACTTGATATTATTTTACCTGAATTAACCGCATTGAATAATGTGGAAGAAGTGGAAGGTCAAACCCATAAAAACAATTTTTATCATACCTTAGAAGTAGTAGATAATATTGCTCCAAATACAGATGATGTATGGTTACGTTGGTCTGCATTATTACACGATATTGGAAAAGCGCCAACAAAAAAATTCAATAAAAAACAAGGTTGGACGTTTCACGGACATGAGTTTTTAGGCGGAAAAATGGTAAAGAAAATCTTTGAAAGATTACACATGCCATTAAACCAAAAAATGAAATTTGTGCAAAAGATGGTAATGATGAGTTCTCGTCCAATTGTTTTGGCGGAAGATATTGTCACAGATTCTGCAGTTAGACGTTTGGTTTTTGATGCAGGTGAAGATGTAGAAAACCTAATGACCTTGTGTGAAGCGGATATCACCACAAAAAACAGTAAGAAGTTTCAAAAATACCATAATAACTTTAAAATTGTTCGTCAGAAAATTGTTGAAGTAGAAGAGAAGGATAGAGTGAGAGTTTTTCAACCACCTATTTCCGGAGAAGAAATTATGGAGATTTTCAATTTGCAACCTTGTAGAGAAATTGGGGTTTTAAAAGAAGCGGTGAAAGAAGCTATTTTAGAAGGTGAAATTCCAAATGAGTATCAACCTGCTTTAGATTTCGTAATGAAAAAAGCTGAAAAAATGGGATTGAAAGTGTCAAAGTAGCAAAGTGACAGAGTAGCAGAGTTGCAGAGTTACAAAGTAGCAAAGTTGCAGAGTAGCAGAGTTGCAAAGTAGCAAAGTAGCTGAGTTACAGAGTAGCAGAGTTGCAAAGTGTCAAAGAAACAGAGTTTTCTTTTTTTTAAAATTTACGCCTTTATTTTCAATAGAATGCCTTTAAAACTAAAATAAAAAATGAAAACATTTAGAGATTTATTAATTTGGTAAAAGTCAATGGTTTTAGTAACTAAAACATACGTTTTATCTTCAAAGTTTCCTAATGAAGAACAATTTGGACTAATTTCTCAAATTAGAAGATGTTCAGTATCTATACCAAGTAATATTGCTGAAGGATTTAGTAGAGAATCTAATAAAGATTTTTATAGATTTTTAAAAATTTCAATTGGTTCTTTATTCGAATTTCAAACGCAAATTGAAATTGCTTATAATTTAAATTATATTTCAGAGAATGAATTTAATATGATTTTTGAAGATAGTAGAGAATGTGAACGTATGATGAGTTCGTTTATGAGAAAAATTAAAGAAAATTTATAATATGATAATAATGATGCTTAGACTTTGAACTTTGTTTCTTTGATTCTTTGCAACTTTGAAACTCTAAATAATGAAAAAATATTTCCTACCCGCTGCCAAAACAGCTTTAATTTTAGTGTATTTAGTAATATTAGCTGGTGCTTTAGTTAGAATGACTGGTTCTGGAATGGGTTGCCCAGATTGGCCAAAATGTTTCGGATATTATATTCCTCCTACCGAACAAAAAGAATTAGAATTTACACCTAATAAATCATACGATAAAGGTCAGGTTATTATTAAAGACGAAAGTTTATTAGTGGCAAAGCAAGATTTTGTAGCAACTACAACTTTCTCACAAACTAATTGGGAACCTTATACCAAACATGATTATGCGATTTTCAATCCGTTACATACTTGGGTGGAATACATCAACAGATTGTGTGGTGCTTTAGCCGGAATTGCTTGTTTTGTGACTTTTATTTTTGCATTTGGATATTGGAAAGAAACGAAGAAAATTGCCTTGTATTCGTTCGTAGTTTGTGTTTTAATGGGATTTCAAGCTTGGCTTGGAAAAACAGTTGTAGATTCAGTTTTAAATCCCGTAAAAATCACTACACATATGTTAACAGCATTTCTAATTGTGGCGTTGCAATTGTATGTGATTTATGTGGTTTCTGCCAAAAAATCGGAAAGAAAACACGATAATAGATTCAATATTACAATTGTTGTAGTTTTGTTATTAACGGTAATTCAAGTGGTTTTAGGAACCTATGTTCGTGAATTTATAGATACAATTGAGAAAACGGGAGCGCCTAAAGAATTTTGGTTATTAAAACCAGAAATGAGTTTCTATTTCCACAGAAGTTTTTCTATTGTAGTTTTCTTGGCGAATTTATATTTATTACTTCGAAACAAAAACTTACAATTAGGATTTGAAAAAGTCAATTGGATTGTACGAATTTTACTTTTTGAAATCTTAACAGGAGTGGTAATGGCGTATATGAATTTCCCTTTTGGAAGTCAGACGTTACATTTAGTTTTAGCAACTTTCTTATTTAGTGTGCAGTTTTATTTGTTTTTGGAAAGTAAGCAAACAAAAGCTTAAAATAAAAAAAAGAGTGAAAACAATTGTCTTCACTCTTTTTTTATAAAATGTAGTAACCTTATTTTTTTACTTTAATCGTACAGCCAATTGCTTTTGTCATAGGAACA
>CAMLRV010000277.1 GCA_946482495.1 uncultured Flavobacteriia bacterium | reverse complement strand
TGATATTTTCAATTGGCGACAATCTCTCAAAAATATAATCTACCAATTCATGTTCTCTATCTAAAATGTTTTTAATACCCATTTTTTCTTTCAGCTGAATAGAAAGAGCGGCTTTAATTACTTGTAAAAAACCTGGCGTTCCACCATCTTCTCTATCTTCAATATTATCAATATATTGATGCTCTCCCCAAGGATTTGTCCAAGAAACAGTTCCACCACCTGGGCAATCAGGTACATTATTTTTATAAAGTTGTTTATTAAAAATCATCACACCACAAGTTCCAGGTCCGCCTAAAAATTTATGTGGAGAAAAGAAAATAGCGTCTAAATAAGCTTCCTTATCTTCTGGATGCATATTAATTTCTACATATGGTCCAGAACAAGCAAAATCTACAAAACAAACTCCATTATTTTGGTGCATAATTTTTGCCACTTCATGATATGGTGTTTTGATACCAGTTACATTGGAACAAGACGTAATTGACGCAATTTTAAAACTTCTATCTTGATATTGATTTACTAATGCTGCAAAAGTATCTAAACAAAACAAACCTTCATCATTAGCCGGAATTACCACTACATCTGCAATCGTTTCTAACCAAGACGTTTGATTAGAATGGTGTTCCATGTGCGAAATAAAAACAATAGGTTTAATTTCTTTCGGAATAGTAGTAAACTCTTTTAAGTTTTCTGCAATACGCAAACCTAAAATACGTTGCAATTTATTCACCACACCTGTCATACCCGTTCCATCTGTAATTAAAACGTCGTTATCGTTTGCATTTACGTGATGTTTGATAATATGTCTTGCTTCATGATACGCCATAGTCATCGCAGTACCAGTAATTGAAGTTTCTGTATGTGTATTGGCAACAAATGGCCCAAAAGTGTGCAACAATTTATCTTCAATTGGTTGATACAATCTTCCACTTGCCGTCCAATCTGTATAAATGATTTTTTGTTCTCCAAATGGAGATACAAATTTCTGATTGATTCCAACAATATCCTTTCTAAACTGTTGAAAATAAACTTCTAATTCTGTTTTTGCCAATGTTGTGTTCATGTTGTGTGATTTGAGCTCAAAATTACATCTTTTTTTATTCTGTTGACAAAAAACCGTTAAAATTATAATAAATATAAGATTTACAATAGGTTAACTCCATTACTATTTAATATATTTGTCAGATAAATTTTATTTAAAATTCGTAACGCAACTAAAAATTAAAATTTTGAACCTTATTGAACTAAATTTAAAAGCCCCAAACTTTTTATTTAACCTCAATTCTCAAAGTATTTATTACTTTTTATTATACTTTTTTATTCCATTAATTGTACTTCTAGTACTTTTAATCATTTCATCATTGTTGTATACCAGATATTTAGGTGACAAAAACGATGATATCAAGGAAAATATTGAAAATGAAGTGAATACTTTCTTAACGGAACTTATATTTTCAGATTTTTCAGCTTCAGAGATGAAAAATAAGATTCAAGAATTCAAATCGAAACATCAGTTGAATAATAGTTTAAGGAAATACATTCTTAATAAAATTATTCACATCAAAGAAAATTTAAATGAAACCAACGAGCATACAATGTTATTAATTTACAAGTATTTTGGTTTCGATGAAATTTCAAATAAACTGATTCGTAAAAGAAGATGGTATTCTAAATCTCAAGCTTTATATCATTATCAAAATATTGGTTATAAAATTAAAACCGGACACGTAAAACGATTTTTAGACAGTAAAAATCCAGCTTTACGTTCAAACGCTATTATTGCATTAATTTCTTTGTCTGATGAAAAATTTGACGTTTTAGACAACTATAAATACAATATTTCCAAATCAGATGAAGTAAAAATATTAGATATTATTTACAGAAAAAAAGCGAATGTTCCTAAAAACATTAATAAATGGTTACAAAGCAAAAACGATTCAATTGTAGTAATTGCGATTAAATTAATCGTTCGATTTAGACATGAAATTTCTTTAGAGCAGATTTCAAACTTATTACAATCGGAAAACAATTCTGTGAGAAAAGAAATCATTTTAGCCATAAGAGAATTGGTTCTGTTTGAGGCGAATGACATTTTAATGGAACACTTTGAAAAAGAAACCAATATCAGAAATAAAATTTCAATTATTAAAACATTGAATGTTATCGGTACATCGGAAAATATTGGCTTTTTATCGAGATTATTAAATGAAGATGAAAATTTAAATTTAGATTTGAAGCTAGAAATTGTAAATTTTATTAATAAAACAGATACTTCATTTTTCAAAACTTTCAAATTGAAAAAAGAAGAACAGCATACCGAATTACAAAAAATGATTGCTCACTCAAACTGCCCCTATTTACATTGATAACTTTAGAAAGCATAGTTAAAGGCTCGGAATTCTTTTTTGGGTGCTATTCCATTTTTTACATCCTAGTATACATAATTCTAGCGATTTCGTCTTTTTTTGAAATTAAGAAATATTATATCAATAAATTTTTCTTTCATAATGATGTGATTATTAAATCCAATAATGCACTAGGAGTTTCTATTGTGGCGCCCGCATTTAATGAAGGATTAACCATTATTTCAAACGTAAAATCGTTACTTTCTCAAGAATATCCAAAATTTGAGGTCGTAATTATTAATGACGGAAGTACAGATGACACACTGGAAAAACTAATCAAAGAGTTTGAGTTAGTCAAAGTAGATTTCTTCTACATTGAAAAAATCAAAACCGAACCTGTGCGTGGACATTATCGCTCTACCAATCCAATTTACAACAAGCTTTTAGTAGTTGATAAAGAAAATGGAGGAAGTAAAGCCGATGCTTCAAATGCTGGAATTAATTCAACAAAATATTCTTTATTTATTTGTACCGATGTGGATTGTATTTTAAGAAGAGATACCATTGCCATGTTGGTTAAGCCATTTTTGG
>CAMLRV010000276.1 GCA_946482495.1 uncultured Flavobacteriia bacterium | reverse complement strand
TTATGGGAATTAAAGCAGTCGATTTAGATGTAGATTTTTCAAATTCAACTGCTGAAGTCACCAAAGTTATGGGAACCGATCCGCGTAGAATTACTGAAATTCATATTGCTTTCACAATGAATGTAGCTGTAGATGAAAAAAACAAAACAATTTTAGAAAGAACAGCTATGACTTGCCCAGTTTTTAATAGTTTACATCCAGATATTAAAAAAGAAATAGTTTTTAATTGGAAGTAATTTCAAGAAATAAGAAAATAGAACATAGAAAAAGATGTTCTAAAATGTCTTTATTCTTTTATCTATATTCTATTCTCTTTATTTAAAATGACCAATCAACAACAACTCATTAAACTCGCTCATACAAAAATGCCCTTTGGAAAATACCAAGGGCGTTTTCTTATAGATTTACCTGAGTATTATGTAGTTTGGTATCGAAATAAAGGTTTTCCTCCTGGAACTTTAGGCGAACAACTTAAATTGGTTTATGAACTAAAAATGAATGGTTTAGAAGAATTAATTCGAAATATTCGATTAAAATATCCAAAACCTTAAATTTAATAAATAATTGACAAATTGGCTTATTGATAATTGGCTAATTAATATTATCTTTGCACGTTTTTTAAAAACAACGAGCAGCAACAACTAATATTTATCTCGAACTAGTTTCGGGAAAAAAAAAACAACATGAATCAAACAAAATACATTTTCGTTACAGGTGGTGTTACTTCTTCATTAGGAAAAGGAATCATAGCGGCATCTTTAGCAAAATTATTACAAGCAAGAGGTTACAGAGCAACTATTCAAAAATTTGACCCGTACATTAACGTAGATCCAGGAACTTTAAATCCTTATGAACACGGAGAATGTTATGTAACTGATGATGGTGCAGAAACAGATTTAGATTTAGGACATTACGAACGTTTCTTAAACGTGCCTACTTCACAAGCCAATAACGTAACAACTGGTAGAATTTATTTATCTGTAATTGAAAAAGAACGTCGTGGCGAATTTTTAGGTAAAACGGTTCAAGTTGTGCCTCATATTACCAATGAAATTAAAGAACGCATGCAATTGCTAGGAAACTCTGGCGATTATGATATTGTAATTACTGAAATAGGAGGGACAGTTGGTGATATCGAATCATTACCATATATCGAATCTGTTCGTCAATTATTATGGGATTTAGGTGAAGATAACGGAATCGTTGTACATTTAACTTTAGTACCATATTTATCTGCAGCAGGTGAATTAAAAACAAAACCGACACAACATTCTGTTAAAACTTTAATGGAAAGTGGTATCAAAGCGGATATTTTAGTTTGTAGAACAGAACATGAATTATCACAGGATTTACGTCAAAAATTAGCACAATTTTGTAATGTGAAACGCGAAGCTGTAATTCAATCTATTGATGCTTCTACAATTTATGATGTGCCGAATTTAATGTTAGAAGAAGGTTTAGATAAAGTTGCCTTAAAGAAATTAAACTTACCTGAAAAAGCGTCTCCAGATTTAAAACAATGGAACGAGTTTTTACATAAACATAAAAACCCAAAACACGAAGTAAATATCGGATTAGTTGGGAAATACGTAGAATTGCAAGATTCTTACAAATCTATTTTAGAAGCGTTCATTCATGCTGGAGCTGCTCAAGAAACTAAAGTAAATGTAGTAAGTATTCATTCAGAATTTTTAGATCCATCGAATGCTGCTGAAAAATTAAAAGGATTAGATGCTGTTTTAGTAGCGCCAGGTTTTGGAGAAAGAGGTATTGAAGGTAAAATTGAAGCGATAAAATATGTGCGTGAAAATAATATTCCATTTTTAGGAATTTGTTTAGGAATGCAAATGGCTTCAATCGAATTCGCTAGAACTATTTTAGGTAAAAAAGATGCGAATTCAACTGAAATGAATGATAATACAAGTTACCCAATTATCAGTTTAATGGAAGAGCAAAAAACCGTGACTGAAAAAGGTGGAACGATGCGTTTGGGTGCTTGGAAATGTGCTATCAAAGAAAATACATTAGCTCACAAAATTTATGGTAAAACAAATATTTTAGAGCGTCACCGTCACCGTTATGAATTTAATGGAGATTATTTAAATGAAATGGTTGAAGCTGGTTTAGTAGCTTCAGGTGTAAATCCAGATACAGGATTAGTGGAAATTGTAGAATTACCAAATCATCCATTCTTTATCGGAGTACAATACCATCCAGAATACAAAAGTACAGTGCTAAATCCACATCCATTATTTATGGGATTGGTTGCTGCTGCTGTTAAAAATAAATAAAACAGCTTAGATTCTGCTTTGTAACAATTTGTAATAAAAGCAGACTAACACAAACATGAACTCAAAAAGAGTTGTATATTTTTAATTATGGAAGAAAAAAAGTTCGACATTAGGTCGTTTATTGGTTTCACATTAATCTTCGGAATTTTAATGTGGATGATGTATTCAAATCAGCCAACTGAAGCAGAGAAAAAAGCCCAACAGAAAAAGGAACAAGCTGAAAAAGAAGCAAAAACGCCTCAATTAGCAACTACAACTCCAGTTATCCAAAGTACAGATTCTACTGGTAAAGCTTCAGCTGCTGCTTTAGCTAAATTTGGTGCATTTGCCTATGCTGAAACACTACCTTCTGCAAAAGACAATACAACTTTATTAAAAAATAATTTATTGAGTTTAAAAATCTCTAATAAAGGAGGTTATATTTCTGAAGCTACTATTTTAAATGAAGAACAATTTAAAAAAGGTTCAGGAAAAGCAATTCAACTTATTAAAGATAATAATGCAAATTTCGATCTAACTTTAACTACAAAAGATGGTAAAGTTATCCATACGAAAGATTTATACTTCGAACCAAAATTAACTAACGAAGGAAGAAATCAAGTTTTAACAATGCAATTAAAAACAGGTGAAAATCAGTTTTTAGAGTATCGTTATG
>CAMLRV010000275.1 GCA_946482495.1 uncultured Flavobacteriia bacterium | reverse complement strand
AAAAATGGCTTATAATGATACAAATGTAGAAAAGTTTTACAAATAAAAAAACCTGCATGAAATTAATCATACAGGTTTCTATTAATTTAAAATAAAAACTTATTCTTTAGTAGCAGTTGCAATTCCATCTTCTAACCATTTTTTATATTCTTGAATATCGGTTGTATAAGCTATAGGTTTTGATGCATCTTCACCTTTATTATTCAATATTACATATAAAGGTTGTGAATTACTTTTATATCTTGTGATTTGAAAATCCATCCATTTATTTCCAATTGTTATAATACTATCTTTAGTTACTTTAGAAACAAATTGTTGTTCTTTTGGCAATTCAATTTTTCTATCACAGTATAATGAAATCAAAACAACTTTCTCTTTTAAAATTGGTAAAATACTTTTATCAGACCAAACATTATCTTCCATTTTTCTACAATTTGCACATGCATCACCAGTAAAATCTAACAAAACTGGTTTACCAACTTTTTTCGCATAAGCTAATCCAATTTCGTAATCTTCAAAAGCTACAATTCCGTGTGGACCAAAATGTGCGTGTTCAGGTAAATCGGTTTTATTTCCACCACCATTTCCAAATCCAGAAGCACTTTCCGCATAAGTCATCGGAGGTGTTAATCCACTTAATATTTTTAACGGCGCACCCCATAATCCTGGAATCATATAAAAAGTAAATGTAGCAACTATAATTGCCATAATTAAACGACCTACTCCAATTTTATCCGCTTTTTCGTAATCGTGAGGCAACATATATTTTCCGAATAAATATAACGCCCAAGCCGCAAAAATAGCAATCCAAATAGCGATAAATAATTCTCTTTCTAACCAATGTTTTTGTAAAACTAAATCGGCGTTTGATAAAAATTTAAAAGCAAAAGCTAATTCTAAAAACCCTAATGACACTTTAATTGTATTCATCCAACCACCTGATTTTGGCATTGAATTTAACCAACCTGGAAATATTGCAAATAATGTAAAAGGAATAGCAATTGCTGATGAAAAACCAAGCATACCAACAATTGGTGCAATTCCACCTTTTGAAGAAGATTCTACTAATAGCGCACCAACAATTGGTCCAGTACAAGAAAATGAAACAACCGCTAAAGCTAATGCCATAAATACAATTCCTAAAACTCCGCCTTTATCTGCTTGAGAATCTAATTTTGTAGCCCAAGAACTTGGCAACATAATTTCGAAAGCTCCTAAAAATGATAAGGCAAAAACAACTAATAATACAAAGAAAATCAAATTAAAAGTCACACTTGTAGATAATTCATTAAGCACTTTTGGCCCAAAAATTCCAGTAATTAAAGAGCCTAATAATACATAAATGGCAATAATTGACAACCCATAAAGTGCCGCATTTCTAACACCTTCTGCTTTTGTTTTACTTTGTTTGGTAAAGAAACTTACCGTCATTGGAATCATTGGGAAGATACATGGCATTAAAAGCGCTGCGAATCCACCTAAAAAAGCTAAAAAGAAAATAGTCCATAAACTTTTATCTTTTTTACTTGCTGGCTTTTCAACTTTAGACTCTTTAACTGGTGCTACACTTTTATCACCAATTGGATAATCAGCTTTAATTACAGAATCTGCAGGCTTTGAGCTTGAATCTGTTACCACTTCAGTAGTTTCAACAATTTTTAATTCAGGCAGTTTGAATTTTAAATTGGCAGATGTTTGTGTACATTTTCCATCAATACAAGCTTGACCATCTACTAAAACATCAATCGCTTTTAATTTTGGATTAGTAATTTTTACTCTTTGTGTAAATTTTGTTGTACCCGTAAAATAATATTCATCCAATCCGAAAATATCATTAAATACTTTTTTATATTTTCCTTCTTTCGTTTTACCAACTAATTGATAATTTCCTTTCTGGTTTTTATACGTAAATACTAATGGTAATGCACCACCATCAGGAGTAAATTGAGAATATAAATGCCAATTGTCTTCAATATTTGCAGTAATAATTAAATCCAATTCGGAATCAGAAACTTTAACAACACTTGAACTCCATTTTACAGGTTCAACAATTTGGGCGGTTGTTAAAAACGTTACCATAAAGGCAACAAGGCTAAGTAGTTTTTTCATTATTAAATTCTAATTTTATTGTAGTTTGAGTTGTGTTTTCAATTTTAAATCGTTCGTCTGCTCGATAACCTATAATCCAAACAATTTGGTTGTTGCTTTCTAAAATCCAAGTCTCTTGTTTTTGAAATAAAGTAAACTTTTCATCTTTAAAATACTTACTGACTTTTTTCTTTCCTTGCATTCCAGAAGGATAAAAATAATCGCCTTTTTTCCACTTCCTGATAGTCAATGGAAACTGTAATTTACTTTCTTCCACAAATATAACGTTCTTCAATTGATTTAGAATGTTACTTTGGTTACACAAAGTCAATTTTAACGGAAAATTAGGTTTTTCTGTTATAGAATTGATAATAATTTCCTCAAAATCAAGGTTTTCATTTTTAGAAAGAACCAAAAATTCTCGATCTTTCAACAGAATATAATTTTCAGATAAAACTTGTTTACCAGATTGTGATTCCACTAAATTATAAATATCATTCCAAGCAGAAAACCCATATTTATACAACCATTTATACAAATAAGCTTGATAATTTTCAAGTTGCAATAATTCAGAAATATTAATTTTTAATTGTTCGTTTTCTTCAGAAACAACTTTTTTATAAATCATTTCAACTGCATCATTAGCTAAAGATTGCTCTTGTTTTAAAAACTCTAATGTGTTTTGAAATGACTGTATAAATGAAGGGTTAAGTTCTTTTAAAACAGGAACTAATTGATGTCTGATTTTATTTCGTAAATATTTATCTGAAACATTACTACTATCTTCACACCACTGCAATTTGTTTTCCTCGATGTAATTTTCAATTTCTTCTCTAGAAAAAGGCAACATTGGACGAACA
>CAMLRV010000274.1 GCA_946482495.1 uncultured Flavobacteriia bacterium | reverse complement strand
CAAACACAATCATGCAGAAATGGTAGCGGTTTTAGAAGCCATGGTAAAAGTTTATGCAGCAAATCCAGCTGGAAAATTATCTAAAAATTGGAAAAATGCGATAAATAGTGTTTTAGATACATATTTAGGAAAAGTGCCAAGTGATTTCACATTTGAAGGTAAAAAATATACGCCAAAATCATTTATGGAAATGGCTAAAATTAATCCTTCAAATTATGTTACATTAACTTCGTTTACACACGAACCATTTTACAAACCATTTATTTTAAATATTCCAGATAATTTTTCAAACGGAAGTTTATATAATGTTACTTTAAATGAATTAGTTGCTGCGACAGATAAAGCATTAGACAATGGTTTTTCATTAGCAATTGATGCTGATGTTTCTGAAAAATACTTTACTAATGACGGAGTTGCTTTTGTACCTGAAAATGATAGTGATTTAGAAAAAGGAAAAACCGAAATTGTGGCTGAAAAAGTAATTACTCCTGAATTTCGTCAACAAGAATTTGAAAACTTCGCCACAACGGATGACCATTTAATGCACATTATTGGAAAAGCAAAAGACGTTAAAGGAAATGAATACTATTTAGTTAAAAATTCATGGGGAACTAAAGCTGGAAAAGATGGCTATTTTTACATGAGCAAATCTTATTTTAAACTAAAAGCTATTTCTGTAATGCTACATAAAGATGGAATCGACAAAGATTTAAGAAAAAAATTAAGTTTATAATGCGTTTTAAATCAGACTTCAGTAAACTAGGTTTTTCAGTGCTTTTAATACCCGTATTTTTAATATTAATTATTAGTGCTTTTACTGAAAAAGATATTAACTTAATCATTTTTCCTCCAATAGGACTTTTTGCATTTTTAGTTGTAATTTTTACAATTTTGTACTTTACAACCTATTATGAAATCCGAGAAGACATTTTAATAATTTCGTTCTTTTTCATTAAAACGAAAATTAAAATTTCGGAAATTAGAAGTATTAAGTATTCTAATTCTTTTATAAAAACAAATTTATATAAGCCCGGATTTCATTATAAAGGATTAGAAGTTTTATACAATAAATTTGATGATATTTATATCTCACCAAAAAATAAAGAACAATTTATTGCTCAATTACAAGAAATCAATCCCAACATTGAATAAAAAAATAATGAGAATACGCATTTTACTAATAACAACACTTTCTTTACTTACTATAGCTTGCAACGATAAATCAAAAGATTTCTCACAAAAAAATGGCACTCAAAAAAATCAAGGTGAATTTTTTGTATCGTTTAATGCTTTGGATAAATCGTATTGTGATAAACAAAACAAAGAAATTAGCTATTTGTATAATAAATTGATTAACAAAAACGATTTCTACGGTCAGTTTTTAGTGGCTAAAAACGGGAAAGTATTATTTGAAGATTACGAAGGATTTGCCTACAAAGAAAAAGACGATAAAAACAGAAAAAACAAACCATTACACATTGCTTCAGTCAGTAAAGTATTAACTGCGGCAGTAGTTTTAAGAATGGCTGACCAAGGTAAAATTGGTTTAGACGATAAAGTTTCTAAATATTTGAAAGGTTTTTATTTTGATGATATTACCGTAAGAATGTTGTTAAATCACAGAAGTGGATTACGTCATTATGGCTATTTTATTGAAACAGATGTGAAATGGGATAAAAAGAAGCGTATCACAAACCAAGATATTTTAGATTTAATTAATTCTGGAAAAATTCAGTTAGAAAGTAAACCCGGAACTCGTTTTGCTTATTGCAACACGAATTACTCGATTTTAGCTTTAATTATCGAAAAAGTTTCAGGAATGCGTTATCATGAAGCCATGGATAAATTACTTTTCAAACCATTAGGAATGAAAAATACGTTTGTTTTTGATTATGAAAAACATCATGATACGGTAAGTCAAACTTACAAAGCAAATAGATTGCGTTTAGCTTTTGATCACTTAGATTTAGTATATGGTGATAAAAATATTTATTCAACTGCTCGTGATTTACTGAAGTTTGATTTAGCCACTTATTCAGATAAATTCTTTAGTGATAAAATCAGAAAAGAAATTTTCAAAGGTTATAGTTATGAAGCTAAAGGCGAAAGAAATTACGGATTAGGAATTCGTTTGCGTGAATGGAAAGAAGCGCCAACATTGACGTATCATAACGGTTGGTGGCATGGAAATACTTCTTCATACATCACCCAAAAAACAGATTCGGTTACTATTATTGCGTTATCGAACAAAATGACGCATAACACATACCAAACTAAAAAATTCTTGACCTTATTTAATCCAAAATATCCCATAAAATTAGATAATAATGTAAGTAATGGTGCGAATGAATAAGACTTATTTACGATTTACGATTTACGATTTGGGATTTACGATTTGGGATTTGGGATTTACGATTTGGGATTTGGGATTTGGGATTTACGGTTTATGAACTAGAAGTTTGAATTTTTAAACCAACAATAATTTCAAATACTTTTCGTTTTTTTTAAAAAAACAAAATGTTATTAAAATCAAGTTTAGCAATATTTTCTTGTTTGGTTATAAGTTATTCTACAATTAAGAGTACTATTAACACAAACCGAAAACAATTAGCACAATCGTATAAAATATCAAACAATAAATCGCAATCTTTAAATCAAATTAGAGAAAAATTTACCAATCATTTAGTAGAAGATATTATTCCACAATGGTATGGAACAAAATGGAGTTTTGATGGGTATACCGAAACCCCAAAAACTGGCTCCATTGCTTGTGGCTATTTTGTTTCTACAACTTTAAGAGATGTGGGCTTCAACATTAACAGATATAAATTAGCACAAAAAGCACCCTATCATGAAGCCGAAGTGATTGCCTGTGGCACACCAATTGAAACTCTTCAAAACAAAACTAAAGAAGAATTAAAATCCTATTTTATCACCAATAAAAAAGATGGTTTGT
>CAMLRV010000273.1 GCA_946482495.1 uncultured Flavobacteriia bacterium | reverse complement strand
GAAAAAAAGTAAAAGAAAATGTTTCTTTTGGTGGTTTTTCGGTTGCATATTGAGTTCATCAATAATTGCAGCCGTGTATCACAGCAATTTTTCATCTATACAGAATTCAGAAAATCAGAATACAATTGAAAAAAGTAGTATTGGAAATTCAAATTCTATTCCTGTCAATCAAAATGACCTAAGTGATTCAGAAAACACAACTAATGCAGATAGTTCTAATTTAAGCCAATCAGATGATATAAAAAGTTCCAATCGAAATTACTTAAATGACGTAAGAAGTTCAAATTTACACAACAATTATATTTGGAATGGTAATTTACCTTCAAACATGAAAAACAATTTAGTATTTGATGTAAAGAATTACATTTGGAACATCTCAAATACAAATTCATACAACAAAAAAAACAATACTATTAATAAAAACGGAATTACATCAAGAAATTTGATAACCAACCAGCAAATAAATAAAGCTTCGGGAAATTCAAAAACTGCTTCAAGAAAAAACAACAACTCTTTTTCAAAGCAATTTAAAAACAATCATTTAATAGGTTATCATAAAAGCAATAGTAAAAATTCGAAATTCAAAAATTCAGGTAAAAGAAATTCTAATACTGTAACATCTAAAAAAAATGTAACTAAAAATTCAAATGGATCAGAAAATAATTTATTTGAAAGTCAATCTAACATTACTTCAATTGAAAACAAAAGCAATTCTGACACGTTAGTAACTAACAATTTAGAAAATGGCTGTCCAGAAGATTGTACGGTAACAATTACTATACTTCCAAAAAACAAAAAAGAAGTAGCAATTAAAAATCAAGACAGTATTAAGCCAAAAGAAAAAAACCAAAAAGTCATTGTTTTTAGTCCGATTGTAGGTTTAAATCAATTTGGAAAATTAGGCACTGAAAACTTATTTGGAAATACGGATGGAGAAAAAGTAAAATCGAAATACGGTCAATTTTTTGGAGCTAAAATTAAATGGATGGTTTCCGAAAGAACAGGTGTTCAAGCTGGAGTTATTATCAACAAATTCAATTACAGTACCAAAATTTTTAAAAACAATAATTATATTGAAACAGAAAGCATTATTTTAAATCAAGACGCTACTACTTTCAATCAAAAATTCAATTCGGATTCAGAAGTGACTTTCGAACAAAATTTACAATATTTAGAAATTCCATTTGAAGCTTATTATTATATAAATACAAACAAATTGAATAATGCTATTTCATTTGGATTAAGTTTTTATTTTCCAATGAAAAACAACATATATGCTTATTCAGATCGTGTAAATAAAACACTTATTGGCGAATCTGATGCCTATTTAAAACAAGGTTACGGATTAAATCTTAATTATTATTTGAACTATAAGATTACTAAAAAAATTGAGTTGTATATTACACCTGCTGCTCAATTTCAGTTTTTAGGAAAATTAGATTATGAGCAACCTACTTCTTTTAATTTTTCGCTAGGTTCTGGAATAAATTATAAATTTTAGCATTAGAAATTCCAACTTCCAGAAATTCCGAAGTTAAGAGAAGAAGCTCCAAAATTTTCCTCAATTTTAGAATTAAATAAATCATAGGGTGCGTATTGGTAATTACAATGCACACCAAAACCATGATACATAATTTTGATTCCTTGCGTCACGGCAATTGTATTTAATGCTGGTTCTAAATCCACTTCTTTGTATTTATCTTCATCGGGTTTGATGTAATATAAATACTTCCATCCTATTCCAGAATTCAATTCAACATGAAAATTTTCATTCTTCGATTGATATAAAAATCTAGTGTATCGCAATCCTAAAAGAAAGGCAGATTTACTCCCGTCTAAAACAATATCTTCACCATTAAATTTATAGTTGATATCCTTTCCTTTTACAATTCCATTTATTTCAAATCCAAAATCTACAAATTGTTTTTTAGCAATTTTGGTTCTAAAATAACAAGCCGTATTAATAGAATTTTGGTATTTATCAGCTAAATTTCCAAGTGGAATTCCGTAACCGACTTCAATAATATTTCGCTTAAACACATCGATTTTAGGAAAAACTATGGTGTCTTGCGCATTCATTTTTAAAACAAACAATAACAAAAAAAGGACTCTATTCATTTTTAATAATATTAAATCGATACACATTTTTATATGAATTTCCCGCACCTAAAAACAAACACATTCCTTCATTGGTATGATAATTTTGAAAAACCAAATCATTTGATTCCGACACATATATTTCAAACATTTCCATTTGTTTGGACATTAATAAACCCGGAAAAGTAATGGTTTTGTAATTGGTATAAAAAACAAATTTTCTTTTGCGTAATTTGCCATAAAACTGAAGCACAAATTCTTTTTTCTTTTTATCTGAAAACTGTAGAAACATTTTATCATTTTCTAATTTTAAAGATATTGGTTTGCTGTAATCCACTTCTTCATTATCAGTAAATGTTTTGATAAAACTTGTAGTAAATACTCTTAAATCATTCTGACTTGGAATGGTATCTAACTTATCATAAAACTGCACTTGTAAATTGGGTTCTAATTGTTTCACATTATCAATATTCCATTGATTTTGAACACTACATGAAATCGAAGTCAACAAAACTAATGCTATGAAAATGTTATAAATTTTTGATTTCATACTTTTTATCATTTTAAAACATTCAACTGTAAAGAAACCATATGGTTTTGAGTTAGTAATTCGCTTTCTTTTAGTAAGTGAATATTCCATCCGTAATACAAGGTTACTAATCCGAATAAAGACAAACCAATTTTGGGCATCACTCTAATTTGTTGCGATGTATCTGTAAAAAGATAATCTGTTGCTATTTGACCAGCAAAAAAGGCAATCGTATTTTCATAAGAAAGTTTTGCTCCAAAAACATGTTTATTATCTACTAGTAAATATTCTATTCCAACCCCCACATTTTGAATTCGCATGCCCATTCCTCC
>CAMLRV010000272.1 GCA_946482495.1 uncultured Flavobacteriia bacterium | reverse complement strand
AAATGCACAAAGAACTTGTGGATGTGGTGAGAGCTTTTCATTATAATTAAAAAAAATGAGTAAATACACGGAAGACGACTTAAAAGTCGAATTAGAAAATAAAGAATACGAATACGGATTTTACACCGAACTGGAATCGGAAACGTTTCCTATTGGCTTAAATGAAGACATTGTTCGTGCCATTTCTAAAAAGAAAGAAGAGCCAGAATGGATGACAGAATGGCGTTTAGAAGCTTTCAGAGCTTGGCAAGAAATGATTGAGCCAGAATGGGCAAATGTAAATTACGAAAAACCAGATTTTCAAGCGATTTCGTATTATTCAGCTCCTAAAAAAGCCGATCCAAATAAAACATTAGATGATGTAGATCCGGAATTATTAGCGATGTACAAAAAGTTAGGAATTTCTGTTGATGAACAAAAGAAAATGAATAATGTAGCGATTGATATCGTTGTTGATTCCGTTTCTGTTGCTACAACTTTCAAGAAAACTTTAAACGAAAAAGGAATTATTTTCTGTTCGATTTCGGAAGCAATTAAAGAACATCCAGAATTAGTTCGTAAACATTTAGGAACTGTAGTTCCGATGAAAGATAATTTCTACGCAGCTTTAAACTCAGCTGTTTTCTCTGACGGTAGTTTCTGTTACATTCCAAAAGGCGTAAAATGTCCGATGGAATTATCAACGTATTTCCGTATCAATCAAGGTGGAACAGGTCAGTTTGAAAGAACGTTATTAGTTGCCGATGAAGGAAGTTACGTTTCTTACTTAGAAGGTTGTACTGCTCCGAGTCGTGACGAAAATCAATTACACGCTGCAGTTGTTGAGTTAATTGCGATGGACGATGCAGAAATTAAATATTCAACTGTTCAAAACTGGTATCCAGGAAATAAAGAAGGAAAAGGTGGAGTTTTCAACTTTGTAACCAAAAGAGGTTTATGCGAAAAAGGCGCAAAAATTTCTTGGACGCAAGTAGAAACTGGTTCAGCAGTAACTTGGAAATACCCTTCTTGTATCTTAAAAGGTGATAATTCAATTGGAGAGTTTTATTCAATTGCCGTTACCAATAATTTCCAACAAGCGGATACGGGAACAAAAATGATTCACTTAGGAAAAAATACGAAGTCAACTATTATTTCTAAAGGTATTTCTGCCGGGAAATCTCAAAATAGTTACCGTGGATTAGTTCAAATTAGTTCACGTGCAGATAATGCGCGTAACTTCTCGCAATGTGATAGTTTATTGATGGGTAACAATTGTGGGGCGCATACTTTCCCTTATATTGAATCTAAAAACACTACAGCTAAAATTGAACACGAAGCAACGACTTCAAAAATTGGAGAAGATCAAGTATTTTACTGTAACCAACGTGGAATTCCAACAGAAAAAGCTATAGCTTTAATTGTAAACGGATTCAGTAAAGAAGTTTTAAATAAATTACCAATGGAATTTGCCGTAGAAGCTCAAAAATTATTGGAAATTAGTTTAGAAGGTTCGGTAGGATAAGAATGAAAAACAGCAAAGTAATCATCGTTGGGTCTTCAAGAAAAAATGGAAATACAACCAAAATTATTGAAGCGATTGCTAAGCAATTTGAAATTGATGTAATTAATTTAAGCGATTACCAATTTTCATATTACGATTACGAAAGCAAAAATAGAGAAGATGATTTTCTGCCATTAATGAAATCATTAATTTCTAATTATGAGACACTTATTTTTGCCACACCAATTTACTGGTATAGCATGAGTGGAATTATGAAAGTGTTTTTTGATAGATTTTCAGATTTAATTCGAATTGAAAAAAATATCGGAAGACAATTAAGGGGTAAAGAATTTGGCGTAATTTCAAATTCACACGATGATGAAATTGATTATGATTTTTATTTACCTTTTAGAAAATCGGCAGAATATTTAGGAATGAAATATATTGGAAATGAACATTTCAATGCAGATAAATTTATAGAAACAGATAAAATAAAACTAGATTTTATATAAAAACGAAAAAGATGTTAAGTATAAAAAATTTACACGCTTCAGTTGAAGACAAAGACATATTAAAAGGAATTAACCTTGAAATTAAAGCTGGAGAAGTTCATGCGATTATGGGACCAAATGGTGCCGGAAAATCTACTTTATCTTCAATCATTGCTGGAAATGAAAATTACGAAGTTTCTGAAGGAGAAATCTTTTTAGAAGGTGAAGATATTTCAGAATTAGCCCCTGAAGAAAGAGCACACAAAGGTGTTTTCTTATCGTTTCAATATCCAGTGGAAATTCCAGGAGTTTCTGTTACAAACTTCATCAAAACGGCTATCAATGAAAAACGTAAAGCCAACAATCAAGAAGAAATGCCTGCTAACGAAATGCTGAAAATGATTCGTGAGAAATCGGAATTATTAGAAATGGATAGAAAATTTTTATCACGTTCTTTAAATGAAGGGTTTTCTGGTGGTGAAAAGAAACGTAATGAAATTTTCCAAATGGCCATGTTAGAACCAAAAATTGCAATTTTAGATGAAACAGATTCTGGTTTAGATATTGATGCGTTACGCATTGTTGCCAACGGTGTAAACAAACTAAAAAACGAAAATAATGCTGTTTTAGTAATTACACACTACCAACGTTTGTTAGAATACATCATTCCAGATTTCGTTCACGTATTAATGGATGGAAAAATCGTAAAATCAGGCGATGCTTCTTTAGCTTTAGAATTAGAAGAAAGAGGATACGACTGGATTAAATCAGAAATTCAGTAATCAGTCTCAGAATTCAGTAATACAACTGTAAACTGCAACTGCAAACTGTAAACTAAAGAAAATGGAATTAAAAGAAAAATTAATATCGTCTTTTATGGCGTTCGAAGAAAAAATTGCTGATGTAAACACCGATTTACACGAGATTAGAACTTCGGCTATAAAAAACTTCGAAAATAAAGGTTTCCCAACCAAAAAAGAAGAAGCT
>CAMLRV010000271.1 GCA_946482495.1 uncultured Flavobacteriia bacterium | reverse complement strand
TCTCTGAACAATTCATGTTCTTCTGTAAAATATGCTGAATTCATTTTATTAAGCGTGTATTTATTGGTTTTTATTAATTTATTTTAGAATTCCAAATATAAGGCTATTATTTTTAATTTTTCAACAGGAAATTGCTTAATATTTGTTAAATCGTCAATATTTTTAATTTCACCATTCATACTCCTATAAGTCACAATGTTTTTAGCAATGTAATAATTAAAATACGGAAACTGCTGCAACTCTTTAATTGACAATTCATTAATCTTAAATTTCTTTAAATTTTCCGTATTTTTAATTTGAAATTTCTTATTCAAATCGGCAATAGCATCTTGTGAAATTCCCCATACAAAACTTATTTGATCCATTGAAACAAAGCTCCCAAACTTTTCTCTTTCCGCAATAATTTTCAATGCAAGCTTTTCACCAATCATATATACTTTTTCCAATTCGGCTTGACTGGCAGTATTTATATCTTGAATAATAACTTTAGATTCTTTCTTCTCGAATTTTGGATATTTATTTTCAAAATTGGATTGAAATTTTTGTACAGATTTATTTATCACCCAATCTGGAAATTTAAAATACTGCGCGTATTTTTTCATCCATTCATTGGAAACTCCGGTTAGTTTTTGAAATTCAATGTTAGAATTCACATATTTATTTAGTTTTCTAAAATTGTGGAGTTTATTAATTTGTTCAATTGTCATTCCTAATTTATAACCTTTATAATCGGAAATAAAATTAGGATTGAAGGGATAAATCTTATGAGTGCTTTCTTGATTTACTTCTTTAATACTATCCACACCATCTTGTTGTAATAGCCATTTTTTATCGTCATTAGACAGGGAAATTTCATCAGAAGAAGACTGATTAGTAAACCAATAGAAACATACTTGCAACATTCCAATTAGGAATAGCAAAACAGCAATACCGGAGTAATGCCCTTTAGAAAATTTGAACATGAAATTTTTTTTTATAAATCGAATACGGAGCTACGCTTGGTGTAGACCATATCTTTAAGTTTTAACAAAAAAGCCAATGTTAAATAAAACCCGAAACCTAAACCAACTGTAATAAAAGAAATGTACACAAAAAACAAACGAACTTGAGTAGCACGCATACCTAACCTATCAGCTAAACGCGAAGCCACGTAAAATCCATTTTTTTCAAAAAAGTGAAGTAAACTGTACATTTTGATTTATAAAGTGATAAAGGTACTTAGTTTTTTAACAATTGCAAAGCAACAGCGCAATTAAGACATTTATTTTTATTACAATACTCATTCTTGAGCTCCAACAACGACTGTGATTGAAAAGCATTCAAAGATTTCACACGAAACTCAGAAAATTTTTCAATAATGGAATTTTTCTCAGAAGGAATGGATTCTAAAAGTGATATTAATTCTTCAAAATTTAATTTCCCAAGGTTTTTCTCATAACTGAATTTAATTGGAATAATGGTATTAATAATCAGCAAATCGATAAATGAAGTGCTTAAAATTTTATTTGAAACTTTACTCTTTTTGGAAAAATTATAATGACTTTTCCAGTATTCAGAGGTTTCACTTTTTAGTAAATCTTTAATTTCAGTGTATGAATTTGCTAGAATGAGTTGAGAAAACAAATTTTGCTTATTAGAAATTAAATGAATCAATTGCGACAATCTTATGGTTGGAAAATTATCTGGACGTAGTTTGAAAAACTGAGGAATCAAACCTAATTCTTCTTGCAGCTTGTATTTTATCTTAAGATACTTCCAATTGTTTTGGAGTTTATTAAAATATTCATCTTCCATACTTCCTTCTAAAAGATTTAATTTTCCAAAAAGCAACGCTTCCAAATTTTCAGAGCTAAAACTTTCTTTTCTAATAATAGAAAATGGAATAGATTGTGCTAATTGCAGGAAACAATCGCCATTGGTGTTGAGTCCAAAATTTTTAGCTAACATTTCAAAAAACACCGCTTCCCAATTATTATTTGTTTCTAATAATCGATTATCAATAATTTCAGATTTTCTTTCCAATCGATTGAGAAATAAACTTTCTAACCAATTGTTCCAAATAAAATCATCAATTTCAGTAATTTGACTTTCGCAATTTATCCAGGATTTAGAAGAAATAAGCGATTGGTATTTATTGATTTCAGAAATTGGCACATAATTTTTTAATTCCAATGTTGGAATTTCAGAATTATCTTTTCTAAAAACAGGCGTATCATTATCCCAAACCACATGTAAAATTACATTATCATAATTGGAATCTTTTTCGTGATGATGCAAATACCAATCGGAAGATTTGATATGAATTTCAATATTTCCTGCCCATTTTTGTTGGTTAATTGAAATTTGAGCATTAAAAATATCTGGACCCGCATTTTGCAAATACTGTCCGAAATGATTGATTTCTAAATTCTCGTTGAGATGTGTTTTGAGTTGGGTAAATGGCAGTTTCTTATTTACCCATAAATAATGGAGAAATTCTTCATGCATGGCGTGTACTTTTTAAATTGGCTTATAATAAAACAAATATAAAAAAAACGGATAACAATTTGCTATCCGTTTTGAAAATTTATTATCTAATACTCTTATTTAATAGAGCTAATAATATCGTGCTTAGTAATAATGTGGTATTTATTGTTCCCTAAATCTACTAAAACCGCTTGATTATCTTTACTAATTAATTTAGAAACTTCATCAATAGGTGCATTTGCTGCTACAATTGGAAAAGGTTTACCCATTACGTCTTTAATTGGCATATCAGCGATGTCTTTATTTTCGAAATAACTTCTGAATAAATCTGATTCGTCAATACTTCCCACAAAACCAGTTGTATCAATTACAGGAATTTGAGAGATTTTGTATAATTTCAATCTTTCAATTGCATGAGAAACTAATTCTTCTGTACGAACAATAATAAGTGGTTTGTCTTTATGATCTTTGATTAAATCTTCCGCTTTAGTTAATTCTTCATCTAGGAA
>CAMLRV010000270.1 GCA_946482495.1 uncultured Flavobacteriia bacterium | reverse complement strand
AAATGCATGTTTTCCCAGAAGGAGATCAGGGTAAACCAGCTATTACACATTTTAAAGTTTTAGAACGATTTGGATATGTAACTGTAGTTTCTTGCCAGTTAGAAACAGGAAGAACGCATCAAATTCGTGTTCATATGAAATATATTGGTCATACATTATTTAATGATGAACGTTATGGTGGTGATAAAATTTTAAAAGGAACAACCTTTACGAAATACAAACAGTTTGTAGATAATTGTTTTAAAACCTTACCAAGACAAGCGCTACATGCGAGAACTTTAGGTTTTGAACATCCATCAACTGGAGAGTTTTTACGATTTACAAGTGAAATTCCTGAAGAAATGACTTCCTGTATTGAAAAATGGAGAAATTATAGTAAGGCAGTTCAATTGGATGAAGAGAATTAGAATTTAAAATATAATAAATAATAAAAACCCTCTAAGAGTTTGGAACTCTTGAGGGTTTTTATTTATTCCTTCACCTCAGGAAAATCTCGATATGCATAATATTGCAGTACTTCTTCAATTGCTAATTGCAAAGCCTTATTAATATGTACATACACATTTCCCAAACGAAAATCTATTTGAGATAATTTCATATAATAATCTGTGAAAATCGGTACTGATAATCCGTTGTTTATGGCTTCGTTCGTTTTGTTGTAGTTTTCAGTTTGTTGTTCTTTAATAATGGAACAAGTAGCTAATCGCAATTGTGCAAATTTATCTCTTGTAGCTCCATAGCCAAATAATCGGCAAACTAAACCTCTGTATTTATAGGTATTACAACTTCCATTATGCAAATCTAAATCGGAAATAGGATTATAGTTATAACAAATAGGGTTGGAGTGATTATTTAATTTTTCCAAAATATTTTCTGTTTCGCCCATTTTAAACAAGTGAAATGCCCAAGGCAAAAATTCAAGTGGTGAAGCTTCCATAGTTGGATTTGTACAACATTTTCCACAGCCAGCATTGCAAAATAAATGGGTTGTTTCGGTAAACGTTTTTAATTCTATTTCCAATTGACTGAATAAATCTTCAATTTCTTGGACTTTACTTACTATGGACATTCTTTTTTTGGCAAATTTACGGTTATAAATATAATTGACGAAAATAATATTCTTTAAAAGCCACGAATTCTCGAAATTAAAAATTGAAGTGAAAAAATTTGAATCGACTAAGTCGATAATTATTCGAATTAAATTTAATATTCATACAGCAACATTAATAATTCAGAAATTCGTTCCAAAAAAACATTTTTGCCAAGTCAAATTAAATTCTATGCAATATTTTTATATCCATCAGGTAAAGGTCGATACGCATAATACTGCAAAACTTCTTCAATAGCATATTTCAAAGCCTTATTTACTGGCAAAATAATATTTCCTAAATGAAAATCGATTTGCGATAAATTCATATAATAATCTGTAAAAATAGGAACGGGAAGTCCTTTATTAATTAAATGAGTTGAATTTGCAAAAGTTTCAGCTTGTTCATTTTTAATAATTGAACAAGTTGCCAAACGCAATTGTCCGTATTTATCTTTTGTTGCACCATAACCAAACAAACGGCAAATTAATCCTCTAAATGGATAATTACTACAGCTCCCATTTACTTTATCTAATAAGGTTAATGGATTGTAAACATGACAAATAGTGGAAGATTTTATTTCTAATTCAGCTAATATTTTTTCAGCTTCACCATTTAAAAAGATTTGAAAAGCCCAAGGTAAAAATTCCAATGGAGAAGCTTCTATGTCGAGTTTGGTACAACATTTACCACAACCTGCATTACAATGCAACTTGGTTTCTGTTTGAAAAGTGTTTATTTCAATATCTAACTGACTAAACAAGTGTTCAACAGCGGCAACCTTAATTTCAATGGACATATTTTTTTACGAATGTACGCTTTAATATTCCAGAAACTGGTTTATATTCGGTTTATTTCAAAAATTAAAAATCCCTAACTACAAAAAGTAATTAAGGATTTGAAATTGTTATTTAAATTAAATTTAGTTCACAACGATTTTTTTAGTCAAACTTCCGTTTTCAGCAGAAATTTGTAAGAAATAAAAACCTTGAGGTAAAGTATTTAATTTATATGAATTTTGATTGAAAACTGGATTTTCAATTTCTTTTATGATTTGTCCATTTATGTTAACTAATGATAATTTAGTAATATTTTCTGATGTTAAAATTTCTACTTCATTTGTATTAGTTGGGTTAGGGTAGATGCTTACTGAATTATCAGCTAAGAAACTTTGTGCCGATAAAGCAGCACATTGAGTTGGATAAATCTGACAAATATATTCTGGATGATCAATGTATGGATTTCTATTATTTTGTCTGGCATAAATAGCATTATTTCTTGTAATTTCAAATTGACTAACTGGATCATTTAGATGCCAAGATAACAACATATTTAAAAATGGAGTGGTGAAAACTTGATTTGAAGTTCCATTAAACATTGGGTACGAATAACTTGCAACATTATCTTCAAAACGAGTGGCAAAATAAAAATACATGCGAGCAATATCTCCTTTAAAAGCGTTTATTGGTTCAAAAATTTGGCCTGCATAGCCAGAAATAGCACTAGTTCCATGTTTACCACCATTATTAGTTGTTGATGAAACCGAAGCAACAATACCATGTGGATTATCACCACGATCGCCATTAACTTTTTTATCTGTTGGAGGAATAAAATGTGCATCATTTCTCATTGGTGAAGCCTGAGCAAAAACAGATTGCGGAACAATATGTTCTCTATTATAAAACTGACATTCTGAACCACCACCAGAACCCGTATCTTGACTTGTTCCATAAATAAAGCCACATTCACCAGCGCTTCCTGTTGGGTTTTCAGTATACATGTCATAGATAGTATTGTCGTTTTCATAGCCTGGACCTGTAAAAACGTCTCTATCTGATGTTTGATATGTTACCCATAAACCTGCATAAGTTTGGTCAATTGAAATGTGTTC
>CAMLRV010000269.1 GCA_946482495.1 uncultured Flavobacteriia bacterium | reverse complement strand
ATATCTTTAAATTTTCCGATATAAGTGAATTCACCGCCGAAAATTGATTTATAAAAATTGAATGCTTCTTCTGTATTACCATTAAAGGTAAGATAACTGTTTACTGTTGCCATAATTTATTGTTTTAGTTTTTTTAATTATTTAAAGAATAGTAAATATAAAAAAAATCTGCTAAAAAATGTTTTAGCAGATTTTTAAATTTATGATAAATTATGGGAATGATTCTTATTGTTCATTATCGTTTCCGTGACCACGTCCGTGTTTGTTTTTTTTATGTTTTTTACCATGACCTCTGTAACCATGATAATGATTATCATCGTCATCATATTCATAAACCTTTACTTTACGGTATCTTGTACAGTGATCGGTATTATAATAATATGGATATGCACCATAATAATCCAACTGAACTTGAGCCACATTTCCTAAGTTAATGCTTATAAAAGGTCTAGGGATTGCTACACTTACTGTCCATCTACCGTTATTCAAGTAGTAATAATTATGCGCTTGAATATCGTAATATAAATTTTGCTGTGGGAAATAAATGTGTCGTGTTTTAGCACGATATCCTCTAGCTGGAGCCCATGGTGGCGGACCTTGCGCAAATGTACTTTCTGGAATAATAAATAAACTTAATAATAATACAATTACAAAGATTTTTAAACTTTTGGTTTTAGATGTTTGTGTTTTCATGATTACTAAATTTTTAATTAATATACATGTAGGAGTACAAACCCCATGCCAAAGTAACTTTTTAACATTTTTTTAGGAACAAAAAAACCGCCCCTTTTTCTTGGAGCGGTTGGAAAATTATTTCTTTTTTTCTTCGTTTTTAGTGTCCATCATTTCCATGAGCTTCATACCTAAAAGACCGCTAATACCGCCTTCTGAGCCATTTGCTCCTGAAATCAATATTTCAGGAATTACTTTAATATTTCCTTTACCAATTTCTTCGGTAATTTTATATTTTGTAAAGTTATCACCACCCATAGCTGAAACCTGTAATTGATAAGATTCTGCTGTAGATTTACCAATAGCCATAATTTTTTCCGCTTCCGCTAAACCTGTTTTAGAGATTTTTTCAGCTTCGGCACTTGCATTTAATTTAGTAGCTTCTGCTTGTGCACCCGCTCTAGCTTTTGTTGCTTCTGCTTCAGCGTTGGCTCTCATTTTTGTAGCTTCTGCTTCTGCATTTACATTTAATTTTAAACTTGTAGCGTCTCCTTCTGCTTTTTTAACGGTTGCATCGGCAGTACGTTGTGCAATTTCAACACTTTGAGAAGCACGAACAATTTCTTTTTGCATATCAGCAATGGCAGTTTCTTTTTCCATTCCTTGACGTTGTTCTTGCGCCATTTTTTGTGTTTGATAGGTTTTTTGCTCTTCTTCAGCAATTTTTCTATCGGTTAACGTTTTCATTAATGAATCTGGAGGAACAATATCTCCAATTAACGTATCAACTGCATTTACGTTATATTCATCTAAAACCACTTTGATATGATTTTTAGCCGATTCCTGACGTTCTTTACGTGTACTTAAGAATGAAATTACATCACTTTCTTGAGCCGAGTTTCTAAAATAGTTACCAATTGTAGGCTCTAAAACCTGAGAAACTAAATTTGTCATACTTCCAAAACGAGCAATTACTTTTGGCGCTTCGTTAGCAGGAACGTGAATAATTTGAGAAACATCTAAATTAAAAGGGAAACCATCTTTAGAACGCACCGTAATCGTAGATAAATTATGATCTAAATTATGTGATTCACTACGCGCATCCGCCCAGTTTAAAACTAAGTTTGTTGTTGGTACCGATTCTAATTTCGTTGTGTATTTATTTAATGCATATTTTCCTGGCCCAAGTGGTTCCATCCAAACTCCACGTTGTCCTTTTGAAACGATATTTCCATGTTTGAAATGTTCTCCAGTTACGTCTAAACCATCTTCACCTACATAAGAAATCACCACTCCAACATAACCAATTGGCACATCAGTCATTGGATTTTGTTCAATTTGAAATGCCCAAGTATTGATATAATACGACCCTGCTAACATAACATTAGGTTGTAAACCTCTGTTTCCACCTTGAAGTAGGAACGTATCACAATCTTGGAAATTATTATGATTTTCGGTTAATTTACCTGCGATTTGTCCAACCGGAATTGGATCACCATCTAAGGCAGTTACCACTCCAATCATGTTTTCGTAAATCTTAATTTGTTCTACAATAATCACTTCGAATAAAAAAGTATTAATACGATATGAACCTGTTGTAATAAAAGCTGTTTGACGCCCTTTTTGTCCACCATTATCTAGGAAAGCTTGTGCGTCTTGAAAATTATCAGATTCAACTTTTCTAGCTAAAATTCGCCCAGTTGGGATTTCTTTTCCGTCTTTACTTAATACCAATCCAATTTTTCCTTCCGGAATAATTGTAAAAGGCGTCATGTCAACAGAATATTGCCAAATCCACATTCCCCAATATAAACCTGGAGCAAGAGATTGTGCTTGAAAACCAGCTTCACCTTTAGTAGCAATAATTCTACTATCTGGTAATGATTTATTGGCTCCGAAAAGCACGAATTTTTTGGTTACTAAACCAATTTTGTCTTCAGGAACGATTACCATTCCAAAGAAAACGCGTAATACAAATTTGTAAAATAGTAAGCAAAGTACTAAAAGTAATACCCACCAATAAGTAAAAAAATCCATAATTTTAAAATATATTAATTGTTGTTTTTATGATTTTGATTTTTATTCTGAAAAGGATTAAATGCGGTTAATTTATAGTTGTGCAGTTTCAAATTCTGTATAAAGAATTGTTTTTGAAAAGAAAGTATTAACACCTACGTGCCATTTGAAATTCGTTTAAAATAAAAATCTATGATTATACGTAACTGCAAATAATAAGTTACAAATTTTTGAGCAATATTTTTGAAATATTTTTATTTAATTGATTTATAAATGGTTATGATTTTGGTAATGTCTAAAAAAAAACGCTTCGATTT
>CAMLRV010000268.1 GCA_946482495.1 uncultured Flavobacteriia bacterium | reverse complement strand
CTTCTGTAATTTCGAAAATTGATTATGCTAAATACGATCATATTTTTATTAGAAGTGCCGGAACAGGTCATGAAATGCTTTTAGCTTCAAAAGATTTGCCAATTTTAAGAAATGCAATTATTAATTTTCATGAGCCTTACCCAATTTTTTGGTGTGCTGGTGGTACTAAAAAAATTGACAATCTTGATCTTTTTAGAATGAAAAAAATGCAACAAGTTGTAGAGCAAGCTAAAACATGTATGGGAACACATATGTTAGCTCAAGATATGCAGTTTCTTTATGGGTCTAGAAAAAAGTTCTACTATTTGCCACATCAATACACCGAAAATGTTTTTAACTTAGATGATAAAAGTAATGTTTTTGAGAAATCTAAAAAGGTTACACTTGGCTACCATGGAGCATTACAGTTTGGAAGAGACATGGATTTATTATTAGATGTTTACAAAGAATTGATTGATAGTAATGAAATTTTAAAAGAAAATACAGAATTTGTTTTGCGACTTAAAAGTTCAGAAGCAGCAAGACTTCTTAAAAAATACCAAGGTGTTCAAAACATAAGAATTTTAGAAGGTGTTAATTTTTCAAATTCAGCACATGAGCAAAAAATGCTTTGTGATATCAACCTTTTATTAGAAAATGGTCCTGTTTATTGTAGTGTATTGTTAGGTAAAATTCCTTTATTAGCTTCAATTGAAAAACCTGTATTTTCTCTTTCACCTGAAAGAAGCGAGATGAGGTTAATCTTAAAAGATGAAAAATATATTGCTGGTTATACAAACAGATTAGAAATTAAACAAAAATTAGAAAATCTAATGATGGAAAGTTTAAATGAAACTAATTATTCAAATCCATTTGGAGAGTATTTTAGCGATGAAAGCTTTAAAAAATCTTTAGATTTAATTCTGAACGATACTTATAATAAATCAATTAAATGAGAAATATATTAATTAAATTATTGCTTTTTGTTTATACTAAAATTAAGGCTAGCGATAAAGTTAAACAACTAATCAAAGCTTCTTTTGGAAACAATAAATTACTATTAAAATATAGAAATTTTGATATTTATTTAGGTGTAAATAATTCTATTCAGTCTAATATTATTTTCAATAACTATAATGAAGAATTTATTCTAGGAATTATTGAAAAGTATATCATGCTTAATTATTCTTTTGTTGATATTGGGGCTAATATTGGAGTGCATACTTTAACCGCAGCTTCAATTAATTCAAAAGCAGAAATTTTTTCTTTCGAGCCAGAACCAGAAAATTATTTAGAGTTAATCAGAAATATTCAAGTTAATAATTTCAATAATATTACTCCTTTTAAAGTGGCTTTGGGTAATCAAGTTACAAACACTTTATTGAATGTAAATGACGGTTGGAATAAAGGAAAGCATTCCTTAAAAAATCATATTGCCAATGTAAAAAGACAAGTCAATGTGCCTGTTTTAAAACTTGATTTATTTCAAGAAAGTTTACTAAACAAAAGTTTACTTCTAAAAATTGATGTTGAAGGTTTTGAAAAAGAAGTTTTAGAAGGGAGTCAAAATGTTTTAACTACAACTCAGAACATTGTTTTAATTATTGAACTTATTTCTGAAATTAATGGTCATGATGTTTGTACAGAAATTGTAAAAAATCTTATAGATAAAGGTTTTATTAAGGCTTTTAAAGTAGATAATAATAAATTAATTGAAGTAACACAATATGAAAATAGCGCCGATTATATTTTTATAAAAGGCGAAGAATCTTTAAATCAACTACAGTTTTAAAAAAAAAATGCGAGTAGGTTTTAATCCACATAAAGATAAAGAAACATCACATGCTAATTATTTGCATCAAGTGGTAATACCTGTTTATATTCCAAATTTAGAAGGATATTTCAAGGATAGTTTCCGAATATTGCAATTGTGTGTGAATTCACTTTTAGCTTCAATTCACGAGAAAACTTTTGTGACCATAATTAATAATGGTAGTTGTTTAACTATCCAACAATATTTGAATGATTTATATGAGAATCATAAAATTCATGAAATTATTCATTCCGAAAATATCGGTAAGCTAAACGCAGTAATGAAGGGGATTTCAGGAAATAATATTCCTTTTGTAACGATTTCTGATTCAGATGTTTTATTTTGTTCCAATTGGCAAGAAGAAACCATGAAGGTTTTTCATGGATTCAAAAAAGCCGGAGTGGTAGGAGTTACGCCTCAGTTTAAAATGTATGAGGCCAATTGTGGAAATGTTTTAGTGGAGAATTATTTTTCAAAACAACTTAAATTTTCAAAAGTAGAACAACCTTATGAGCTTGAAAAATTTTATGAAAGTTTAGGTTGGACTAAAGAATACAATCAAGATTATTTGAAATACAATCTTTCAATTGAAAATTCGAAATGTAAAGCTTTAGTTGGTGCAGGACATTTTGTGGCAACATATGATAAATCACTTTTTGAAACAATTCCTGCTTTTTTTGGATTTAAAATGGGCGGTGATACCGAAGGTTATTTAGATAGAATTAATTTGGAAAAAGGTTTATGGCGTTTAACATCAACTGGTAATTTTGCCTTTCATATGGGAAATGCTTTTGAAGATTGGATGAGCCAAGTTGAAAGTACTGAAAAAGAAAAAAACACATTTGATTTTTCGCTTTATAGTGAAAAAAATAAGTTGAAAAACATTTCAAAATTGGAGTTTTTTATTAAGAATCAGTTTTTTCCAAAATTGTTTTTTCTAACTCGTTTCTTTAAGAAAATGTTTTATATGAGATTTGGTTTGCCTAAAGAAATGAGAAATAAGTACTAGTAAATGAGCATAAAATTTAGCATATTAATTTCTACGAAAAACAGACTTGAAGCCTTGAAAATTACGCTTCAAAAAATTTCTCATTTAATAGAAAGAGAAGATGTGGAATGTATCATTTACGATGATGCTTCAAATGATGATACAGTTGATTTTTTAGAAAAAAATTATCCTACAATTCAATTATTAAAAAATCCAAAAAGTAAAGGATAT
>CAMLRV010000267.1 GCA_946482495.1 uncultured Flavobacteriia bacterium | reverse complement strand
CTACTACTTACTATGAATTCTGAAAATCAACACACTAATTATTCGGCATTATATACGCTTATAACTGTTTTTTTCTTTTGGGGATTTATTGCTGCAGGAAACAGTGTTTTTATTCCTTTTTGTAAACATTATTTCCAGTTAGACCAATTTCAATCGCAATTAATCGATTTTGCTTTTTACACGGCTTATTATATTGGTGCTTTATTGCTTTTTGCAATGGGGAATAGCTCTGGAAAAGATATAGTTGGAACTTGGGGTTATAAGAAAAGTATAGTTTATGGTTTATTGTTTTCAGCTTTAGGTGCAGGTGCAATGATTATTGCTGTAGAAGCTAGTATTTACGCTGGAATGTTAGTCGGATTGTTTATTGTAGCTTTAGGTTTTTCCTTACAACAAACTGCTGCGAATCCGTTTGCTATTTTATTAGGTAACCCAAAAACTGGTGCAGATAGAGTAAATTTAGGTGGAGGAATTAATTCATTAGGAACTACAATCGGACCAATTTTAGTTGCGTTTGCATTATTTGGAAGTGCAAAAACGGTTTCTGATGATCAAATCAATAAATTGCCTTTAGATAAAGTTGTCTTGTTATATTTGGGAGTTGGATTGTTATTTATTGCTTCAGCGGCTTTGTTTTATTTTTCGAAAAAAGTTCCAGCTGGAGTTGCAAATGAACCAATGGAAAAAGCAAATAAAGCACTAAGAACTTTAGTAATAATGACCGTTTTATTAGCTGCATGTTTTGTGCCAATTTTTAAAACATATCAATTGGATACTTCAAGTTATTGTGATTCTGACATGTCTGATTTAGAGCATTATAGAATGATGTGGCTTTCTGGAGCTTTATTCGTGGTTTTAGGTGGAATTTTATATTCGTATTTATCAGCTAAGAAAGAAGCAACTGGTTGGGGTGCTATGCAATATCCACAATTGGTTTTAGGAATGTTAGCTATTTTCGTTTATGTTGGAGTAGAAGTAGCTATTGGAAGTAATTTAGGAGAATTATTAAAACTAAAAGAATTTGGAAGTAAGCAATCTTCTGATATTGCTCCTTATGTTTCTATGTATTGGGGAAGTTTAATGATTGGGCGTTGGGCTGGAGCAATTTCTGTATTTCATTTAGAAGGTTTGAAGAAAAAGATTGCATTAATCATCGTACCATTAATTGCATTTGGAGTTATTTTAGGTGTGAATATCGTTTCAGGAAAAGATATGAAACCTTTATATTATTACGTAGTTTGTATTTTTGTTCAAATTGGAGCATTTTTCTTAAGTAAAGATAAACCAGCCAGAACCTTAATGATTTTTGGAAGTTTCGGAATCATTGCCATGTTAATCGGATTATTCTCTTCAGGTACGGTTGCTATTTATGCCTTCTTAGCTGGTGGATTAGCTTGTAGTATTATGTGGCCATCTATTTTTAGTTTATCTATTATTGGTTTAGGAAAATATACGTCTCAAGGTTCGGCTTTCTTAGTTATGATGATTTTGGGTGGTGGAATTATTCCTCCAATTCAAGGGAAGTTATCTGATATTATTGGAATTCACCAATCGTATATTATAGCTGTAATTTGTTTCGCTTACTTGACGTTATTTGCCATTTTAGTGAAAGGAATTTTGAAAAAGCAAAATATAGATGTTGATACGATTGAAGCAGATGGAAGTCATTAGTAGTAATCAGTATTTAGTTATTAGTGATCAGTTTCTATGAGTGAAATAAACGAAAGTTATTATCATATTTATATTTTATTGAAAGATAGAATACGATTTGAATCGGAATTAATCAATAGACAAATTTCATTCCATTCTGATGAAAATCAAATACAATCGAATAATTCTTTTAGATATTATTTATTTGAAAAGGATAAGGTTGAAATTGACAGTATTCTTAAAGAAAATGAAATTATCTCTAATGATGAAACCAATGAAATTGTTGATTATAGGGATAATATAAAAATTAATAAAGTTTATATTTATATAGTCATTGCAATAATTTTACTTATTCTAATTATCGATTATATTAAATAAAACAAAACCCTGACAATCAAAATTGTCAGGGTTTTTTTAGATTATTCCTTAATAATTTTTTCTGTATAATTTTGTTTATCTGTTTCAACATTAATTAAGTAAATTCCTTTTTCTAAATCATTTAAATTTACATTTTGTTGATTCGATTTTGTACTGAAAGTAGCTTCTTTTATGATTTTCCCAGTAATATCTACAATTGAATAAGAAACTAAATTTTCACCTTGATTAACATTTAGTGCTAATTCATCTTTTACTGGATTTGGATATAATTTGAATTCAGTTGGATTTACCAATTCTAATTCTTTAATTGCTCCTTCATCAGTTTCACGACAAGTAGTTAAAACTCTAAAAAATTGAATAGGTGCTGAATGCCAAACTGGCCCAACTGATAAACTTATCCCATAAACTTTCCCAGCTTGAAAACTAAAACCGTTATTAGATACTAATTGATTGATGCTAATAAATGTTGGAGCTTCACCAGAACCAGCCCATCCGCTATATAAGTCTTGTACAAAAGTCCAATTTGTTAAATTAAATTCGGCAACTCTAATATGGTAAGCATTTTCAAATTTACTGCAAGATCCATTAATACTTACCGCATACTGACAAATATTATTTACAGTCATTGGTCCGTAATAAGATGGTTCACTTTGTGAAGAAACAATGTTATACATTGAAAAACATGCGTTTGGCACTCCATTAATTGTTGCTGTTCTTGTTGGTGTGTTTGTCGTTTTTTCAGTTCCATCTAAAGCAACAAATCTAACTTTTACATAATATTCTATTTGAGTACCTTCAAATTGTGTTGTTTTTGCTGTTCCATTATATGTACTACTTGGAGTTTGTCCTGGTCCTAAATTAGGAAAAACATTCATATTAGGAGTAAAGCTGCCCCAAGCACCCCAAGCACCCCAAGTTTGATTACTATTATTCCAAGTTCTCATTCTTTTATAACTATCAGTATAAAATCTCCCAGTTTGAAAAGTGTTTACCATTACACTCAACTTCA
>CAMLRV010000266.1 GCA_946482495.1 uncultured Flavobacteriia bacterium | reverse complement strand
AATATAGATATGCCAAAATTTTTGGTAAGTATATTGATAAAGATGGTAAACTTTTAGAAGGTCATAAGTTGGAAACTAAAGTAACTAAAGACACCATGCCAACTTGGATTGCTTTTGGATGTTACTTAATGATTGGTTTAGGAACTTTAATGGGCGGATGGAAAATCGTTAAAACTATGGGAACTAAAATTACCAAAGTAACACCATTAGAAGGAGTTTGTTCTGAAACAGCTGGAGCTTTAACGTTGTTTACAGTTTCTCAAATGGGAGTACCAGTTTCTACAACACATACCATTACTGGATCAATTATTGGAGTAGGGGCCACGAAACGTTTAAGTGCGGTGCGTTGGGGTGTAACCATTAGCTTGTTATGGGCTTGGATTTTAACTATTCCAGTTTCAGCAATTATGGGTGCAATCATCTATTATATTACAACTTTGTTTGTATAATTAGAATATTTTTTAAAGACTTTAATCCGTTCCGATATTTCGGGACGGATTTTTTTTATTTTCACACTTCATTGTTAAGAAATTGTAAACCAAATACGCAATATCTTAAAGATAACTTAATATAAATTATGCAAATGCTCTGGTTCTTAACATTAAATTTGCACAAATAAAACAATACAACAACTAATTCTTAACACAACAATTCAAACACGAATGAAAAAATTAATTTACCTTTTACTATTTGTTTTTTTAACAAAGTTTAATGTTTATTCTCAAACCTTATCAAAAGTAGACCAAAGCAATGCTTGGGTTTTTTACACTGGAAATCATAAGCTTTCAGAAAAATTTGCATTGCATACAGAATACCAATTTAGAAGAAGCGAAGGTTTATCTAAACCAATGCAAAATCAAATTAGATTAGGAATAGATTATGCCTTAACTAAACAAAATTCTGTTTCATTAGGTTGGTCTTATATTGAAACTTCACCATATGGAGAATTTGCAGACGAAGTTCCAGCTAAATACAATAATTTCAAGTTTAACGAACAACGTATTTGGGAACAATTTATCATCAAACATGAGCATCAAGGTAGATTTCATTATGATAGTAGATTCAGATTAGAGCAACGTTGGATTGCTTCAGTTGCTAATTTTGGAACGGCTGCAGATCCTGTATATTTACGTTACGATGATCCAAATGATGGTTCATGGAGATATAGAAATAGAGCTAGATATAGATTTAGAGTTCAAGTTCCTTTATCTAAACCAGAAATGAAAGACAATACTTTGTTTTTTGTAGCAGCAGATGAAATTTTTGCCAACTTTGGAAAACATGTAGCAGCTAATATTTTTGATCAAAACAGATTATATTTAGCTTTAGGATGGCGTTTTACAAAAGATTCTAATATTCAATTAGGTTATATGAATCAGTTTGTTGAAAAAGGAGACGGAGTTCATAAAGAAAACAATCATACACTTCAGGTAGCCTTAACACATAATATTGATTTTACGAAAATATTTAAGAAGGAAGCTAAAGAAACAAAACAATAAAATTGTAAATCCGATTATCAAAACAGATAATCGGATTTTTTTTGCGTCATATAAAATTGTATCATATTGATTTATTGATAATTAATTAACAATAAGAAAATAAATAGTTGTTAAATTTGAGAAAACTTAAAGTTATGAAAACGCTAAATAAAATTTTATTTTTAATGTTCCTAACATTAGGAATCTTTGGTTGTGGGAATTCTGAATCTAAAAAAGAAGACACTACAGAAAATAATACGAAAACGATAATTGTTAAAGGAAGTGATACAGTTTTACCATTAGCACAAAAAGAATCTGAGGAGCAAACAAAAACAAACAAAGACATTAATGTTACTATTGTTGGTGGAGGAACAGGAGTTGGAATAACAGCATTATTAGAAGGAACTACTGATATTGCTATGGCTTCTCGTAATTTAAAAACAGAAGAAAAATTAAAACTTTCTGAAGTTCAAAAAGAAGTTGAAGTAGTAACTGTAGCTTATGATGCTTTAGCCATAATTTTAAATCCTACTAATAAAGTTGGAAAATTAACAAGAGAACAAATTGAGAAAATTTATACTGGAGAAATAAAAAATTGGAAAGAAGTTGGAGGTGAAGATGCCAAAATTATAATGTATTCCAGAGAATCTTCTTCAGGAACTTACGAGTTTTTTAAAGAAGAAGTAATGGATAAAAAAAATTATGCAACAAATGTTTTAAGTATGCCAGCAACAGGAGCAATTGTGCAAGCAGTAAGTCAAACAAAAGGAGCAATTGGTTATGTAGGATTCGCTTATTTAAACAAAGATGTAAAAGCTGTTTCTGTTTCATATGATAAAGGTCAAACATTTGTAGAACCATCTGTAGCATCTGCAAAAGATAAAACGTATCCAATTGCAAGACCGTTGTTCTATATATATGATAAATCTAATGCTACAAAGGTAAAACCTGTAGTAGATTTTATTTTGTCTGATGAAGGTCAAAAAATAGTATTTGAAGTAGGCTATATTCCTTTAAAATAATACTATGTTTTAAGAATGATTTTTAAAAAGAAGTTGTCTATTTAGGTTGCTTCTTTTTTTTTACTTAACTTTATAATTGTATTGAATATCAATTTGTTAGTTGTTTTTGTTACTAATTAAATACAATTAAAATTGAAAATTGATTATAATTTTTTTAAAGAGAAAATAATTGAATTTATTTTGAAATTATGTAGCACCATAACAAGTGTTGCAGTAATTCTTATTGTTTTATTTTTATTTGTAGAAGGCTTAGAAGTTTTTTTTAAAAAACCAATTGAAGAGAATTTTATTATTTGTGTAAATAAAACAAATTCAGTTACAAAACTCGACCCAAACCAAATTAAAGATATTTTTGATCAGAAAATAACAAATTGGGAACAACTTGGTGGCAAAAAAATCCCTATAGTTTTATTTAGATTAGAAGATATTACCAATTTTTATTCTGAAGAAGAATTAGGTAAAGATTTTGAATTTATTCCTGAAAAAATTGACAATTACATTCATAAAACTCCAGGAGTAATTGCTTTCTTTTCAAATAAATATAAAACGAAAGAA
>CAMLRV010000265.1 GCA_946482495.1 uncultured Flavobacteriia bacterium | reverse complement strand
TCGTTTTGAAAATGATTATGTTTTTAAGTCTTTATCAACAAAATCAAAGTGGAAAAAACTGAAAAAAAATGCTGAAAAAATTCACAAAGAGTATCTAAAAACGGTTAATTTTTCATTAAGAAATGAAATTAAGTTGATTACTGCTAAAGACCAAGAAGTTAGGTTGAGAGGTGTTATTGATTGGAAAGAAGTGGATAGTGTTGATAGAGTTCATGAGGAAAGGTTAAAAGTCATAATTAAAGAATTTGGTTATCCTGATGAAAACATTATTGGTAATAATAATCTTGTAGAGAATGATGAAATTCCTCCACATATTGATGCATTGATTATGCACATTAGAGATATAAATTATTGGAAGCCTATTTTTTTAGATCTTATCAGAAGAGGAAAAGCGCCTGCTAATATTTATGGTTGTCTTGTTGATAGTATTCAAAGACAAGGGAGTTATTTTATTTATGGGATTTATGTGGATACTAAACCAGATAAAATTATAGATTTCGATAAAATTGATGAAAGAAGAATTGCTGTTGGCTTGTCAACTTGGGATTTGCAGCAGAAAATGTATGAGATTATGAAACAGAAATTTGGTTGGTAGTATGAAAATTAAAAATCTAAAAACTTATTTTTTTTCTGAATTAAAAGACATTCAGGAAGATTCAGAAATAGAATCTTTCTTTTTTATTCTGACGGAATATTTGCATAATTTAAAGCGAATAGATATTTCTTTACAACTTGATTTTGAAGTTTCAGAATCTGATTTAGTGAGATGGGAAACTATTATTTCAGAATTAAAAACAGAAAAACCAATTCAGTATATAACGGGTGAAGCATGGTTTTATGGTTACCGATTTGAAGTAGATGAAAATACTTTAATTCCACGACCAGAAACAGAAGAACTAGTAGAATGGATTATTGAAAGCACGAAGTTGGAAGTTGGAAGCGGGAAGTTGAATATTCTCGATATTGGAACGGGTTCGGGTTGTATACCAATTTCGCTAAAAAAAGAAATTCCAAATGCTGAAGTTTTTACGATTGATGTTTCTGAAAAAGCAATACAAACTGCTCAAAAAAATGCGACAGATAATGAAGCTGAAGTTCATTTTATACACCAAAATATTCTAGAAGTTGGTAGTTTTAAAAATCTCCCAACTCCCAACTCCCAACTTCCTACTACTTTCGATATCATTGTTTCCAATCCGCCTTATGTTCGAAATTTAGAAAAACAGGAAATCAAAAAAAATGTTTTGGAATATGAGCCACATTTAGCTTTGTTTGTGGAAGATAATGATGCTTTGTTATTTTATAGAAAAATTGCTGAATTAGCTTTAACAGGTTTAAAACCAAATGGAAAACTTTTCTTCGAAATCAATCAATATTTAGGAAAAGAAACGGTAGAATTATTAGAAAACTTAGGCTTCAAAAATATTGAATTACGTAAAGATTTTGTAGGTAACGACAGAATGATTTGTTGTGAGATTTAGTTTTCAGTCTTAGTCTCAGTCCCAGACTCAGATTTCAGGCAAATAGGTTACTGAATACTGTGACTGTGACTCAATACTGTTTACTCATATCTCAACGCTTCTACAGGATCTAATCGAGATGCTTTAATTGCAGGGTATAATCCGGAAATAATCGTTACAATAAATGTGGTTGCAAAAGCAATCATAATGGCAACCCAAGGAATCACGAAGTTAAAGCCTGCTAAAGATGCAATTAAGGAACCTAATAACAATCCTAAAATAATTCCTATAATTCCACCAATCTGACTAATTACAAAGGTTTCTGTGAAAAATTGCCAAGCAATTGTGCTTCTTTTCGCGCCAAGTGATTTTCTGATTCCGATTTCTCGAGTTCTTTCTGAAACGGAAACTAACATAATATTCATTAAAGCGATTGTAGAACCAAAAATAGTAATTGCGCCAATTGCGACGGCTGCCATATTAATAAATGCAACATCTTCACCTAAACGTTGAATTAAATCGTCACTTCGACTAATTCCAAAATTATCTTTTTCAACAGGATTTTGCTTTCTAACTCGACGCATAGTCAATCTTGCATTGTCAACCGCTTCATCTAAAAATTGTTTGTTAGTTACTTTTACATCAATATCATAATTAATGTTAGGTTGTGAAAAAATAGAACGAGCAATTTGTATCGGAACAATCACACGTAAATCCTGATTGTTTCCAAAAGTAGCGCCTTTGCCTTTTAATAAACCAATTACTTTAAATTTGGCTCCACGAACTGAAATCGTTTTATCAATTGCGTTTACGCCTTCAAATAAACCATCTTTAAAATTGGCGCCAACAATACAAACATAATTATTATTGTCAATGTCGAAAGAATTGAAATTTCTACCCGATTCTAATTCGAAACCATTATTGGGCAAAAAGTTTTCATCTGAACCTAAAATAGTAATTTCTGGATCGGTTTTTTTATTATCGAATTTAACTTCAGCTTTGGATGATGCAGTAAATGAAAGGGAAGTAGTAGTTAATGGAAATGTAAATTTCTCTTTAAATTCCTTTGCTTGAGGATAGCTGATAAAAGGATTTACTTTTTGTTCTCCATCATTTTGATTGATTTGTTCTGAAAAATCATATTGACTTATTGAAAAAGTATTGGCTCCCATGGAAGCAAATTTTCCAAATAAAGTATTTTCCAATGCTTTGGTTAAAGTTAAAATTCCGACTAAAAATGTAATTCCAATAACAATAATAAATACAGTTAAAAACGTACGTAAAGCCTGACTTTTAATCGAGTCAAATGCAATTCTTGTATTTTCTTTGAATAATCCAATCATGCTTATTTGTAATGCTTTTTAATTTTTTGTTACACGTTTTTTTAAAAGAACTCAGTAAAAAGTCAAAAGTCAAAAGTTTTCCTTAGATTCTCCACACTTTTTCCTTGGCTCTTTTCATATTGTCATATAAAAGTAAGATATTTGCACAATTATTTTCAAAATCATAAATCTAATAAAGTTGTAAGATAGAATTCTGACTTCTAGCTTCTGACTTCTTACTTTAAATTATGGCTCAAAAACCTAGTATTCCTAAAGGAACTCGCGATTTTTC
>CAMLRV010000264.1 GCA_946482495.1 uncultured Flavobacteriia bacterium | reverse complement strand
ACCAATTATATTTTATCTAATACTAATTGTATTTCTTCTAATACCAATTATATTTCTTCTAATACCAATTATATTTTATCTAATACTAATTGTATTTCTTCTAATACCAATTATATTTCTTCTAATACCAATTATATTTTATCTAATACTAATTGTATTTCTTCTAATACCAATTATATTTTATCTAATCCTAATTGTATTTATTCGAATGTTTTTCAGTTTGAAAATCATGATTTTAATTTTATCGAAAATGAAAACCAAAACATACCAGACACGTTTTCTGTAATGGTGGAAATATTTTCAGAATATGAAGACGAGGTTATTTCAATTGAATCGTCAGGAAATTTTAGCGCAGCAAAACTAATTGGTAGGTTTTGCAATGGAGATGAGGCGATTCATAATTTGGCAAAAGAAATTATTAAAAAAGAAACAGAACTAAATCCAGATAAAATCTTAGCTGAAATTGTCCATATCCCACAATCCAGGACTGGAAATATCCTAAGACGTCCTAGTTTTCGCCAATATGAAATTCCATATTTAGCAAATAGTATTTTACCAAAAGAAAACCAAATTACTATCGAAGATTTACTAATTAGTGTAAAAGAAAACAGAGTCGTTTTAAAATCAAAATCACACAATAAAGAAATCATTCCATGTTTGTCTAACGCGCACAATTATTCCTATAATTCCTTACCTATCTATCATTTTCTGTGTGATTTGCAAGGGCAGTCTAAACATCCTATTACAAGTTTCAGTTGGGGGATTCTAGAAAAACATTATAATTATTTTCCTAGAATAATGTATTCTGGTGTGATTTTAGCAAAAGCGAAATGGATTTTTGATTATCAAGACTTGAAGCAATTTATAAAATCAGATTTAACCGACATCATGTTCAATAAGTTTAAAATTTGGAAACAAGAAAAGAAATTGCCTCAATATGTAAATTTAGTTCATGGAGATAATACGTTGCTGGTAGATTTAAACATAAAAATCGGAGTTACTTTATTGTTAAAAACAATCAGGCCTAATTCGAAAATCATTTTGCAAGAGTTTTTGTTTGATAATAATTCGGTTGTTAAAGATGTGAATTCAAATTCTTTTGCCAATCAATTTATTTTATCATTTTATAGAAATAATAATGAAAAGAGTATTTAGTTTAGGTAGTGAATGGATATATTTCAAAATTTATTCAGGTTATAAAATTGCTGATACTATTCTTTTGGAATATTTAAAAGATAAAATTGAGAAACTTCAATCTCAAAATTGTATCAAAAAGTGGTTCTTTATCCGCTATAACGATTCTGATAGTCATTTAAGAATCCGATTTCAAGTTAATAAAAGTGAGGATGTGTTTCAAGTTATTAAAGAATTGAATCCCGTTTTCGAAGATTTATTGCATAAAAATTGCATCTGGAAAGTCCAAAATGATACCTATTTAAGAGAAATTGAACGTTATGGAGAAAAAACCATGGTCGATTCTGAAACACTTTTTTATTATGATTCCAAAATGATATTAGATTATTTGAATTTAAAAAATAGCTTTCAAAAAGATGAAACACAGTTGTTTTTTAGTTTACTTTCTATTGATAGTTTTTTGGATACTTTTTCTCTATCCATTTCAGAAAAATTTTCCTTGCTTGACAATATGCAACAAAGATTCAAAAAAGAATTTGGAGCTACTAAAGTTTTAAAAAGTGAATTGGACAAACATTATAGAGGTTTAGAAAAAGATATTTCAAATGTTATGAGCGATTCTTCTCATGAGAATTATCAAATAATTGTAGAAAAGATTAAAAATATAAGGCCTGTGGTACAATCTATTAAAGAAAACCTAGAAATCAACTTGAGTTCTTTTCTTTCCAGTCATATTCATATGATGATTAATAGACAATATACTTCACGCCAACGCGAATATGAAACCTTAATTTATGATCACATGTACAGATATTATAAAACGTGTGTTTATAGGAAAGAAATGGTCTTTAAGAAAGTAAATTTTGAAAATGCCATCAATTGAACAACAGTCGTTAACACAGATTTACAATCTCCGCTGCCGCGCGAAATGAAATTCGACGAAGTCAATCCTTTCGCGTGGTGTAGTAACATAAATAACACTAAAACAGCAGCTAGAAAATATTTTTTTTAGACTGCTGTTTTGTTTTTTGGTAAAAAAGTAACATTAAACAAAGAATTCTAATCCCACGCGAAAGATTCGCACGGGAGCGGGGGGAAAATTAGTAAAACAAAAAATGCAAACAGATTTTAAATCAAAATGGCTTCTTCTACACTAATGAAGAAGTAATTCTAATCAAAGGAATACTTTATAAATTATTTGAGTTAATTCATAAAAATGATTTGCAAAGTGAAGTTAAAAGTAATAAGAACGTTTCGGTAACGTAATAATAAAGGACGAGATGGGCGTACAATGTACATCCCATCCTTTTCCTGAACTAAGTTACTGTCTTGAGTTGATTGAAAGTTAAAGATTAAGATTTTTAAATATTTCACGGGTTATAACCTTAGTATTATAAACCACATCCTGAAAGGTGCATTCTAGCATGGTGATAGGGAATGGAATCCCGTCTCTCATTTCAGTAAAATACATCGTTAAAACAGAATGTTCAGATAAGTTAGAAGAACCTTTGAGTAGATTAAATATGGCTATAGCCTTTTCTCTATCCTCTCCTAAATTATAAGTTGCATAGGAATCTATTCCTGAAATCGTCACGATATTGAGTGATATACAATATAAATTTTCCATCATTTTCCGTTTTTAAATGTCATGTAATGGTAAAGTGTAGCCATCCTTCAAAATAATTGCGATGACATAAAAGAAAATTTTGAAATCGAAAAGCTGTCCGAGAGGACAGCTTTTGTTTTTAACTGTTAAATAAACCTAGATTAAGAAATCTCAATCATTCTTGGGGGCTTCTGCTTAGCTTCCTCTTTTTTTGGAATAGTTAAAAGCAGCAGGCCATTTTCGTAGCGTGCCGTAATGTGCTCATCATCGACCACGTCTTTAGGTAGTTCAAAGCTTCGTTGAAAAGATTGATAGCTAAACTCCCTGCGTGTATAGTTTGAT
>CAMLRV010000263.1 GCA_946482495.1 uncultured Flavobacteriia bacterium | reverse complement strand
TCATAGCTACAAATTGTAAAAAGAAAAGATGCGCTGCCAAAATAAATAGATAAACACTTGCTTTTTTTAAAGAATGCCCATAAAAATTATAAAACCAAGCCACAACGAAACCAATTAATATCGCATCAATTCTATATATAACAATCGATTTTAATTTTTCATTCCATTGATTCATATCTATTAAAAAATGATTCTGATAAAACACATATCTCAAACAATTAAAAACCAGAATTAAGCCCAAACTAGTAATTAAAAAACCTATTTTTTTATTATTTACTAATTTGTGAGATAATAGAAAAACAAAAGGAGTGAACAAATACGTCCATTCTTCAATACTTAAGCTCCACGATTCGGAGAAAAAAGTAATATGATAAGCGGAAAAATTCTGAAGAAAAAAGAAATAACGCCAAGAATCTTGCTGTGAGTAGCCAATTTTCATAACCACAATTACATTGATTATTAGAACAATATAATAATTAGGTAGAGTTCGTAACCATCTTCTTTTCAAAAAATTAAAAATAGAAGAAAATGTAAATGAATCTGAAACATATAATTTTAGAATTATTCCTCCTATTAAAAACCCACTTAGGACAAAAAACAATTCAACACCAGCAAAACCTAGCAAACCGCTTAGCGTTACAAAAAATGGATTGGAACTATCCATCAAATAATAAATATGCGAAAATACAACCAAACTAATTGCAGTGGCGCGAATTACATCTAACCCAAATATTCTCTCACTTTTTTGTGTTTCTTTATTCATTTCTTCTATTTTTGTGTCTCAATCATTTCTGAATGTTCCAAAAATCAAAGATATACAAATATATAGCGTTTAGCTTCTTTCTTTCCTCACTTTTTGGAAGCATAGTTTATTTTCAATTATCCAACAGACACAAAGCAATTGTTAAAACACATTTTTTCCATTTTACTGGAATCTTAAATAGTGATTGGGTAGTTTCAAATCGTTCCAATATATACCAAATGGAATCTCCAACCTTTTTGATAGACGGCATTTACAAATCTATGGAAGGTCCGAAAGCCTCAAGATACATTCAATTAAATCAGAACAAAGAATTACATTGGATTACTGGTTTTGAAGTCAAAGCTTTTGATGCGGAATCGGAAAAAGAAATATCCAACGATTTTATTTGTCACATGAATGTTGACATTAACGATGTGGTATATTTTGGAAATTTCGGATTAGCAAACAGAATTGGAAAACAATATCCGCGACTAACCTCTTTATCTCATGGTTTGGAGCAATTTAATTTCCCTGAAGGTTATGCAGTTCCTGTTTATGGAAATGATTTTTTATATGTTACTACACAAACTTTAAATCACAATATTCAGAAAATCAATAAGAAAGTGAAACATGAAGTTGCTATTACTTACGAAAAAAACACTAAAAAACTAAAGCCATTATTGAGTAAAACCGCATTTATTCAATTGCCTTTTAATGAATTTAATCCTAACAAGCAGCCTCTAGATCCTGGAAGCAACCAATGTATTCCTGTTGAAACCAAGAATCATACTTATGTGAATTCCGATGGGAAAAAATTATCTGGACATTGGAAAATCCCATTAGGAATAAAGACATATAGGAGTTCAATAGATGAACATTTAGCGTTGGACAAACCTATGAGATTACATTTTGCCGCGCCACATGTACATCCTTTTGCCACTTCAATAGGCATTTACGATAAAACTGAAGGTAAAATGTTATTTAATTGCTCTATTAAAAATCACATTAAAAAAATTGGTTTAGATAAGATTTCAACATTTAGTTCTACGACTGGAATTTGGTTATATCCAAATCACACTTATGAAATGGTAATTACTTGCAACAACACTTCTAAAGAAGAACAAGACATGATGGGAAGTATGTTTTTATTTTTCTACGACCAAGAATTAGAAAGCAAGATTAATTAGGCTTATTATACTTAAACATCCAATCATACATGGCGTTTTGATGGAATAAATTCTCCACACTTCCATGATTTCCTCCTTTAATAATTGTTAAAGTAGCATCTGCATTTGGATTGCATTTTTTAATCGCATCATATACTTTTTGAGATTCCGACATTTTTACGATATAATCTTTATCACCATGCTGAATCCACATAGGCACTTTAGACAAATTACACCCGTCAGAAACATTCCCACCTCCACAAATGGCAACTGCGGCTGTCACTCTATCCGGATATTTACCTACAAAATGCATCGTTCCATAACCACCCAAACTCATTCCGCATACATAAACACGTTTCGTATCCGTTTGATAATTTTTTTGAACATAATCTAACACTTCCAATACTTTATCTGGATTCCAGTTTCCTGATGCAATTTGTGGCGCAACAACTACTGCATTGATTTTTCTTCCTTTATCCATTGCCCGAAGTACGCCATAACGCCTTACTCTATTTAAATCGGTACCAGAAAGGCTTTTCCCATGTAGGAAAATTAAAACTGGCGGTTTTTCTTCATTACTAACTGTTTTTGGAATTTGCAACCAAAACGGATAGGTTGTTTTACCCACAACAGTGTGTAATTTTTCTTCAGGTTGTTGGAAAGAGAATGCGAAAACTATGAATAAGATTAGGATTTTTTTCATGAGAAAATTTTAGATGCCAAATTTATGAATCTTAAAATTGAAAATAAAAAAAACTCTATAAAAATACATTTATAGAGTTTTTCAAAATAATTAACAACTTTATTCAACTATTAGTTTTTCGTTCCAAGTTTTAGTTTCAGTACTAATTTTAACCACATAAGTACCTTCGCTTAAATGTGGCAATTCAATTTGAGTTCCTTCACATTCTTTCATTAAAACCAATTCTCCTTGAACATTACACATTGAAATTGTAAATTTCCCTTTTATATTGGTTAAATTAAGTTTTTCTCCATTTTTAATTGGATTTGGAAATAAGATAATTTCAGAATCTTTTAGAATTTCCTCAGAAGATAGTAATTGGTTATAAACAATTTTAAATCTATCATTATAAGTTCCTTGAGATAAGCTCAAAGTAACCGGATTTTCTAAACTTTGAATAGTTCCAGTTGAAGTATCTTTCAAGTAAATACCTGTTGAATTAAAAATTCCTTCTTTTT
>CAMLRV010000262.1 GCA_946482495.1 uncultured Flavobacteriia bacterium | reverse complement strand
TAATCAGTATAACCAACAGGTTGATGCATTGGATTGGTTCCTTTTGGAATTTTGTTTTTAAATTTCTCTGGAACAACATAAGGTTCATGCGAAGAAACGGTAAAAATTGTGCTAAAAAAAGGCGCTTTCTTCTTACTAATCGTCTGATTCATAAATTGCATAAAAGGTTCGTCCCAAATTCCCCAAGAACCGTCAAAATCTTTATCATTTCCGTATTCTGTCATTCCGTAATAATGATCAAATCCTAAAATATTACCATAACCTAAAAATCCCATTGAACCATTTGGTGCGCCATGAAAAAAGGAAGTATCGTATCCTTTGCTTTTCAAACAAGAAACCATTGATTCAATTTTTTGTTTAGCATAAGGCGAAGAAGTAAAAGCATCTTTAAACGAAGGAATTCCAGAGATAATTGACGACATTCCGTGTATCGATTTATACCCATTCGCATAAGCATTTGTAAAAATTAAACTCTCTTTAGCTAAAGAATCTAAAAACGGAGTATAACTTACATAATTCTTAATAGTAGTATTTTTATTGAAAGCTCCAATGTATTCTCTACCCATACTTTCGGTAATAATTAAAACAATATTTGGAGTTGAAGGGTTATTCGATTTATAAAACTTTATAGGCTGAAAATTTTCTTCAATAACCGATTCTGGAATATTAAAATCGGCTTTTTTAAATGATTTTACACCTAAAGTACGCAAAAATGTAAAGGGTGAATTTAGAACCAAATCGGCTTGTTGAGCTTTTTTTACATGCTGATTAGCGTCAACTAAATTAATTGGTCGCGTACTTTTTTTGAAATCACCACGAATTCCGCCAATAGACAAAGTAGCAATCACTAAAAGTCCAAAAATAGATCCCAAAACGTATTTTACTTTAGAAGTTTCAACTAAGTTTTCTTTTACTTTTACTTTTTTGTATAAGAAAATCCATAATGCAGAAACAGCAATAAATAGTAAGAAAACATGCCAATATGTAATTAGAAAACGTAATAACATTCCGCCTTTTGATTCTTCATGTTTTAAAATATCCCAAGCAGCAAGTGTTAAACGAGAAAAGTTGTATTTGTAATAAATAAAATCAACAAAATTAAAAGAGAAAAAAAGTAAATTCGAAATGAAATATAAATAGAATAAAACCTTTTGAAATTTTGGTTTGGTATTATTAAATAGTGGTAAAACAGACAATAAAATAAAAAGTCCGTTTATGTATAAAATTGCGGTAGTATCAAAAGCTAATCCGTGATAGGAAATTTTCAAAAATTCTGAGATGGAATCCACTTCAACAGTTTCACTATTGTAAGCATAGAACAAAACTCTTGCGATAAAATAAAAGAAATAAACCAATAAAATTCTGTAGAACAGAACCTTATATTCATCTAATCTGAAAATGGATTTCATATATAAAAAATTAATTCTTGCAAAATTAACAATATTCGAAGTTTTACCGTTAAAATATTTATAAATATCTATTTTTTTTATAAATTGCAGTTTAAAATCAACTCAAATGCAAAATATTACTAGACTTTTCGATTTCCCATATTATCAATTAGAACACTATAATTTACCTGATGCATTAGTTACCAAATACGGTAATGAATGGATAAAAACTTCAACTCAAGAATACATTAATAAAGCCAATTCCTTATCTAGAGCCTTATTACACTTAGGAATTCAAAAAAACGATAAAATTGCAGTTATTTCTTCTAACAATAGAACGGAATGGCATATTTCTGACATCGGAATTTTACAAACTGGTGCGCAAAACGTGCCAATTTACCCAACTATTGCGTCTGAAGATTACGAATATATTTTAAATCACTCTGAAGCGAAATATTGTTTCGTTTCTGATCAAGAAGTGTATGATAAATTAAAATCTGTTCATACTAGAATTCCATTATTAGTTGATATTTATTCATTTAACGAAATTGCTGGTTGTAAAAAATGGAATGATTTATTAGAATCTGGTTTCGACACTTCCAATCAAAGTGCGGTTGAAGAAAGAAAAAATAATGTTTTACCAACCGATTTAGCTACAATTATTTATACTTCTGGAACAACAGGTAGACCAAAAGGTGTAATGCTTTCTCATAATAATATTGTTTCTGATGTATTGAGTTCAGACAGCAGAATGCCATTAAGAAAAGGAAGTACTCGTGCGTTGAGTTTCTTACCAATTTGTCATATTTTCGAAAGAATGTTGACATATGTTTATCAATATGGCGGAATTTCCATCTATTTTGCGGAAAGCATCGAAAAAATATCAGACAATTTAAAAGAAGTACACCCGCATGTCATGTCGGTCGTACCAAGACTTTTAGAGAAAGTTTACGATAAAATTTATGCCAAAGGAGCTGATTTAACTGGAATTAAAAAGAAATTATTCTTTTGGGCATTAGATTTAGGAATGGAATTTAAACCTTATAATGAAAATGGAGCTTTTTATCATTTCAAATTAGGAATTGCTAAAAAATTAATCTTTTCAAAATGGCAAGAAGGTTTGGGTGGCGAATTAGAACTTTTAGTTTCTGGAAGTGCAGCTTTACAAACACGTTTAACTAGAGTGTTTACTGCAGCTGGAATTCCGGTTATGGAAGGTTACGGATTAACAGAAACTTCACCCGTAATTTCAGTAAATGATATGAGAAACCGTGGTTTCAAAATCGGAACAGTTGGAAGAGTGATTGACAATGTAGAAGTAAAAATTGCTGAAGACGGAGAAATCCTTTGTAAAGGTCCGAATGTAATGATGGGTTACTACAAAGATGAAGCACAAACTAATGAAGTAATTAAAGACGGTTATTTCCATACAGGTGATATTGGAGAAATTGATTCGGAAGGTTTCTTAAAAATTACCGATCGTAAAAAAGAAATGTTTAAAACTTCTGGTGGAAAATATGTAGCGCCACAAGTATTAGAAAACACTTTCAAACAATCTCGTTTTATCGAGCAAATTATGGTAATTGGAGATGGTGAAAAAATGCCTGCAGCTTTCATTCAACCAGCATTTGATTTTGTAAAAGAATGGGCAAGAAGACATAAAATTGAAATTGGAAATACGAACGAAGAAATTTGTCAAAATCCTAGCGTTATTGCTAGATTCCAAGAAGATATT
>CAMLRV010000261.1 GCA_946482495.1 uncultured Flavobacteriia bacterium | reverse complement strand
TCAATTCGAAATTATTAAATTCTTTTTCTGATTTGGCTAATTTAAAATTTTCATCGATACCTTTCAGTTTCACATTAATATTTTTATCTTTAGATTGATGAAGTGTAAAATCCTCAATGATTTCCAAAACATCATAATCAATAAATTCTGTATCTCTAGCGTCAATAATAACTTTCGTATTTTCAGGAATTGCTAATAGTGATTCTTTAATTGAAGCTTTATTTAGAAAGGAAACTTCTTGAGCTAAGTGAATTCTAACTTGGTCACCATTTTCATATTCTTCAGACTTGAAAATATAAGCTTTTCTTAGATTTTCTCTCAAAATGAAGAAAATTGAAGCTACTAATCCTAATAAAACGCCTTTTAATAAATCAATAGAAACCACTCCAACAACTGTGATGATAAATGGTAAAAACTGATTCCAACCATGACTAAAAAACTTTGTAAATAGTTTTGGCGATGCTAATTTATAACCAATTAATAATAAAACCGCAGCTAAAGTTGCATATGGAATTAAATTTAATACTGTTGGAATAGCTAATACGCAAACTAACAATAAGATTCCATGAATAATTGTTGAAAGTTTTGTTTTGGCACCAGCATTCACATTAGCTGATGTTCTTACCACTACAGATGTCATTGGTAAACCACCAACTAAACCGCTCAATATATTTCCTATTCCTTGTGCTTTTAATTCTAAATTTGGATTTGTATATCTTTTTTCAGAATCTAATTTATCTGCAGCTTCCACACATAATAACGTTTCAATTGAAGCAACAATTGCGATGGTAAATGCTACAATCCACATATCACCATTTAAAAATTGTGAAAAATCTGGAGAACTTAAACCGCTTTTAATTTCTGAAAAACTTGTTGGTAATTTTACAAGATGTTCTTTAGCTATTTCTAAAGGTGAACCAATAAATAATGCACTTAAAATAATACTTATTACGACTGCTACTAATGCACCAGGTAAAAACTTAACCTTATTTTGTAATTTGTATTTGTCCCACAATATTAATATTAATAAAGAAATTATGCAGATGGCAATTGCTCCTAAACTAACATAGTCCAATGCTTTTAGGATTTCCGTAAACGTATTTTCGCCATCAGTTTGCATAAACGATTCGTCGCCCTCGAAATCTTTGTCATATCCTACAGCGTGAGGAAGTTGTTTTAGAAATATTGTGATTCCAATTCCGGCTAACATTCCTTCAATAACGCTATTCGGAATAAAATTGGCTAAACTTCCTAATTTTAAAAGTCCTAAAAGTAATTGAATCACCCCAGCTAAAACTACGGCTAGTAAGAAAATTTGGAAAGTGCCTAATGTTTCTACCGAACTTACAACGATAGCAATTAATCCAGCTGCTGGTCCACTAACCGACACTTGTGAATTACTAATAAAACCGATAACTAAACCACCAATAACTCCAGCGATTATTCCTGAAATAGGGTCCACTTTTGAACCCAATGCAATACCCAAACATAAAGGTAATGCAACTAAAAATACGACTAAACCCGATATAGAATCAGATTTAATACTTTTTGTTGATAACATAAATATATTTTAATAATTAATAAAAATTAACTGAAATGTATTTATGCGCGTTCGGGAGGTGGTGAAAATTTGGTTAAATAGTTTGGTACATAGTTTACAGGTATATGTGAATTAAATTTTACTTTTTTTAATTCTAATACCACAACAGCATTAAGATTATAATGCTTTGTAAATAAATCTAAATCGTGTGATTTGATTTCTTCTTCAAAAAAGTTATTAATGTTCACATCAGTATATTTTTCAATATCTTCATTAATCATAATAATACCAAATACAGGTGGTGTGAACAAGCTGGTCACAAACACGAAAATGATAATATGTACGAAAAATTTATTCACTGATGTTGCATTTATTTTCGCAAAAATAGGTAAAAATCATTTTTCTGTACTTTTAAAAAGTAATAAATTTTTGTTAATACCATGTTGAATAAGAATTTAGTTGGAAGAAATATGTGGCGAGTCGATAATGTTTTATAAATTTGCCCAACAACAAAAATTACGATGACTACACAACAACTTATTGAACAAATTCGTCTAAAAAAATCGTTTCTATGTATTGGTTTAGATGTGGATTTGACTAAAATTCCAGCACATTTATTAAAAACTGAAGATCCAATTTTTGAATTCAACAAAGCAATAATTGATGCCACTCATGATTTATGTGTTTCTTACAAACCAAACACAGCTTTTTATGAAGCTTATGGTTTAAAAGGTTGGAAATCTTTAGAAAGAACCATCAATTATATCAATGAAAAACATCCAGAAATTTTTACTATTGCCGATGCCAAACGAGGAGATATTGGAAATACATCTACCATGTATGCCAAAGCGTTTTTAGAAGATTTGAATTTCGATTCGGTTACAGTTGCGCCATATATGGGAAAGGATTCTGTGGAACCCTTTTTAGCTTTTGAAAACAAGCATACAATTATGTTAGCTTTGACTTCTAATGAAGGCGCATTCGATTTTCAAACGTTAGAAACCAATGGAAGAGAATTGTATAAAACAGTTTTAGAAACTTCTAAAGGTTGGAAAAATGGTGAAAATTTAATGTATGTTGTGGGTGCTACAAAAGCGGAATATTTTACAGAAATTAGAAAAATTGTTCCAGATAGTTTCTTATTAGTTCCAGGTGTTGGTGCTCAAGGCGGAAGTTTGTCTGAAGTTTGTAAATATGGAATGAACTCTAATGTTGGTTTGTTAATTAATTCTTCTCGAGGCATTATTTATGCTTCAAACGGAATAGATTTCGCTGAAAAGGCTAGGGAAGAAGCGTTGAAATTGCAACTGGAAATGCAAGCAATTATAAATAAATAATATACTTAGGATTGAAACAGTTCACAGACCAATTAGGTAACATCCACACTTTTGAAAATACACCTAAAAGAATTATTTCTTTGGTACCTTCACAAACTGAATTATTATACGATTTAGGTTTAGAAGATTCTATTGTAGGAATTACGAAGTTTTGTGTACATCCGTTTCATTTTAAATCAACAAAAACAATAATTGGCGGAACCAAAAACGTAAAATATGATAAAATAAAAGCGTTGCAGCCAGATATTATTATTGCTAAT
>CAMLRV010000260.1 GCA_946482495.1 uncultured Flavobacteriia bacterium | reverse complement strand
TGCCTTCTTCAATCAGCTTTTCCTTGTTACTGAAATATTTGTAAATCGTTTTTTTGGAAATACACATTTCACACGCAATATCATCCATGGTAACACTCTTGAAACCCAGTTTCAAAAACATATCCGTTGCTTTTTTGATGATTTTATCTTTCATTTTATTTGGGGTATTTTATGATTAACTCTTTTATGCATTTTAATTTTCGAGTGTAAAGATATTGTGGAAACTTTTAATACTAAAATAGTTTCCTTAATCTTCACATAAATTTAACATTTAATTTATGGCGAATTTTAATTTGAAAATTCCCACCATTTTGGAAATGTTTTTTCAGAATGAATTTCAGCTTTTTCACCAATTAATGGTGTCATTAATTTAATATTGGAAGTTGCTGCTAATTCAGTGATTTTAGTTAATGGTTCATTCCAATTGTGATTAGCCAAAACAAATTTTGAAGAATGAACTGGAAATAATGTTTTTGCTTTTAAATCAATTGCGGCTTGAAGTACTTCGTTAGGCATCATGTGAATGTATTTCCAACTTTTATCATACTGACCGTTTTCTAAAAACACAACATCAAATGGTCCGAATTGCTTTCCGATTTCTGCAAAGTGCGAATCGTAACCGCTATCACCTCCTAAAAATAAATTTGAAGTTGGTGTTTTTAATACAAACGAAACCCAAAGTGCTTTATTTCTAATCAAACTTCTACCTGAAAAATGTCTGGCCGGAACCACATTTACTTCAAAGTCTTCTTCAAGTATAATTTTTTCATTCCAATCTTTTTCAATAATCATTTCGCTATCAAAAAACCAATGTTCAAAATGGGCTCCAGTTCCCAAACCCGTAATTACTTTTTTAATTTTCGGTTTCAATTTCATAATGGTTTTATAATCCAAATGATCCCAATGATCGTGTGAAATAAATAAGTAATCAATTTCTGGAAAATCTGCTGCGGTATAAATATTAGAGCCTTCAAACGCTTTGTTGGTAAAAGAAAGAGGCGAAGCCGAACCACTTAAAACTGGATCAACTAAAATTTTCTTTCCATCAATTTGAACAAAATAGGACGAATGACCAAACCAAACCACCACGTTTTCTAATGGATCTAATTCCAACAAATTGGTTTTCACACTTGGAATACTTTGACTAGGTTTTTTCAATTCGTTTTTATTGAATAGAAATTCTTTCAAAACGGAAAATATAGAAGCGCCTTCTGTTAAATCGGGTGTGTGACTCAAATTTTGAAAAGAATTATTTTTATAGTTTGGCGATTTTTGAATAATTTCCAATCGTAAACCAGATGGACGTTTTCCAAACTGTTCTTGTTGCATAAACATGTAAATTCCAACAAAAACAAAAACTAGTATTATTAATGTAAGTATCATTTTATTTTTAATTTATACTGTTAGCTGTAAATTCTAAATGGGCCAGTAAGTTTAAATTATAGCCCGTATGTATAACTTGGTTTCCAGAATTTGATGGAGAAATCAAACCAAAATCTTGACGATTAATTTCACCTAAAATTTCCACTAAAACTTTAGCAGTACTTTTCGAATTTTCTAATGCTACAATTTTAGCATCTAATTCTACAATTTTAGTAATGTTGTTTATGGTTAAATATCCTTTTACGAAATTGATATCGCTATTTATTTTCTCATAAGAAATCGATTTAAAAGTTACAAAAGGATATTCGCTAGTATTTAAATACTCTCTAAGTTTCAAATTAGTGGCAAAGTGTTCAAATTTGCCTTCTTTTTTATTGACATCTAAAACAAACTCCAAATTGGCATTTGTTAATTGATTGTTCTCAATTGCGATTGAACTTGTAAATTGATCAAATGAACTATCTAAGTAAGCTATACTTGACTTTTTTGCTTTAACCATGAAATCAGATTTATTTGCATTAAGGTTCCATTTTATATTTGTCATAGTAGTACGATGTTAAAATTATTTGACAAATGTATAATGGAAACTTTAGAAACTAAAATAGTTTCCGTAATCTTCACATAAATTTAACATTTGAATTTTGGAGCGACTTTCCAATTATTAGTTTAAATTTACCGAAAATTACAAGTATGCTTACATTATCAGAATACCAAAACGTTATTACAGAGGAGTTCGAAGCAATTTCTATAAACCGAAATCCAGCTAATTTATACGAGCCTATCTCTTATATTTTATCTATTGGAGGAAAAAGAATTCGACCTGTTTTAACCTTAATGGCGGCTGATATTTTTAATGGCGATCATAAAAAAGCCATTGCTGCTGCAAAAGCAGTGGAAGTTTTTCATAATTTTTCCTTAGTGCATGATGATATTATGGACGACGCGCCTTTAAGAAGAGGAAATGAAACGGTTCATGAAAAATGGAACATTAATACTGGAATTTTATCTGGAGATGCCATGTTAATTTTGGCCTATCAATATTTTGAAGTTTATGAACCAAAAATCTTTCAAGCTTTAGCAAAATTATTTAGCAAAACCGCTTTAGAAGTTTGTGAAGGACAACAATATGATGTGGATTTTGAAACTCGAGATGATGTTACCATTCCGGAATATTTAAAAATGATTGAATATAAAACGGCGGTTTTATTAGGCGCTGCGATGAAAATGGGAGCAATTGTAGCCGAAACCTCTGAAGAAAACGCGAATTTAATTTATAATTTCGGATTAAATTTAGGAATTGCCTTCCAATTACAAGACGATTATTTAGATGCTTTCGGAAATCCAGAAACGTTTGGTAAACAAGTGGGCGGTGATATTATTGAAAATAAAAAAACCTATTTGTATTTGAAAGCCATGGAGTTTTCAAATACAGAAAACCAACAACAATTATTACATTTATTTTCGATTCAACCGAATGACAACAAAGATAAAATTGAATCAGTAAAAACCATTTTCAATAATTCTGGCGCAAGTAAAGCCACTCAAGAAGCGATTGCAGCGTATACACAAAAAGCTTTTGAAACGTTAAATAAAATGGAAATTTCTGAAGATAAAAAAACGATTTTAAGATTGTTTGGCGAAAAATTAATGAACCGAAACGTATAAAAACACCAATTCTCAATTTCATAAAATGAGTTATTTACCACCAGCAACAATCGACTCTTTAATTACGCAAGCTGAAGAAGAGCATTTGTATTTCAAATT
>CAMLRV010000259.1 GCA_946482495.1 uncultured Flavobacteriia bacterium | reverse complement strand
GGTTGTACTTCAATGATATTAAAAATAGCTATGTCTTTTGGTAAGAAAGAGTTTAGTTTCTGAACGGTGTCTGGAATATTAAATTTAACTTCCGTATCAAAATGAGCATACATTTGTTTGGCATGAACTCCAGAATCGGTACGGCCAGCCCCAACAATTTCAATTTTATCTCTAAGAAGTAAAGATAAAGATTTGTCTAAAGTTTCTTGAATTGAAATTGCATTCGGTTGTACTTGAAACCCAAAATAATTTTTTCCGTTATAAGCAAATTCAATGAAGTATCTCAATTGTTCTTTAAGTTTCTATATTTCTGAGTCGCAAAGTTACTAAGAATTTGAATTATTTTATTCAATGTTTTCTTAAAAATAAATAATAAGCTATATTTTTTCGCCAACTTTGTAGCTTAGTAACTTTGCAACTTAGTCACTTATTAAATGAAAAAAATTCTTTTATTATCAGACACACATAGTCACATAGATGAAACCATTTTAAAATATGTAAAATTGGCCGATGAAGTCTGGCATGCCGGTGATATTGGCGATTTGAAAGTTACAGATACGATTAAAAAACTTAAACCATTACGTGCTGTTTTCGGAAATATTGATAACCACGAAGCGCGTTTAGAATTTCCATTGAACAATCGTTTTTTTTGTGAAGGTGTAGAAGTATTAATTACACATATCGGTGGTTATCCAGGAAAATATAGTCCAGCCATTAGAGAAGAAATTACTCGAAATCCACCAAAATTATTTATTTGTGGACATTCGCATATTTTAAAGGTTATGTTCGATAAAAAACTAAATTGTTTGCATATGAATCCGGGCGCGGCTGGAATTTCAGGCTTTCATCAAAAAAGAACAATGTTGCGTTTTGAAATTGATGGCGATAAAATTCAGAGTTTGGAGATTGTTGAAATAGGAGATAAGTAAGTTGGATTTACGAATTTTGATTTACGATTTACGAAGTTTGGAGTGAGACTAAAAACGAAAATCCGCCTTGATTTCTCAAAACGGATTTTCTACGCACTAATAAGCTAAGATGATAGGTTTATCGTATTCTGTCCACAGATTTTACGAGATCTTCGTCCTTTTTAATTGCTTTGTTTGCCAAAGCAAGAAAAACGATAGAAAAAATTGGTAAGAACATCCCAATACCCTTCTCTGAAACTTGCGCTTCTCCGGATAGAGTTAGTGAATGATATACTAATAATCCTATTATAATAAAGTTTAATATCATGTTCAGTCTGTTTATCACAAACTGGTTTTGTCTATTTTTGTAACTGAAAATACTAACTACAGCTAATAAAGCGCTTAATCCAAATAAAATTAAATAAGTAATATTATCAGAAAACATTACTTTAACTTTAGAAACTGTTGTCCATAAGTTTAAAAACAAAGGTAAAACTCCTGCTATAATGAAGCAAACAAATAAATATACCGATTGAATTCTTTGTAACATTTTTTATTTTTATAGTGACAAAAATATACTTTCTTTTTTTAAAAAACTATTGTTTTGTAATAAAATATTCGTAATATTGCAATGAATAATCGTAAGTACTTCATATACGATACTTTAGAAAAAACAAAAAAATCTCATCACAGTTTTTTTATTTTATTAAGATTTTAAAATCAATCAACATTTATGTTTGAAACATCTACATTAAAGGGGATGAAACTCTCTGATTTGCAAGAAATTGCCAAAGTAGCTAATATTCAAAAATTCAAAACTTTAAAAAAAGATGAATTAATTGCACAAATATTAGAACTACAGAATGCTTCTGAGGGCTCGAGCGATAGCGTACAGGCGAAGCAAACTCCAAAAGAAGAGAAGTCGGCAAAAAAAGCTAAGCCTACAGCGAAAGCTACAAAGCAAGCAGAAGAAGTTCAAGAAATTGCGTCAGTTGTTGCTGATAGTGAAGTAAAACCTCAACGTGCCAGAATTAAAAAAGCGGTTGTAAAACAAGAAAATAGAGCTCAAGAAACTTTATCATTTGATGTAGAAACCGAAATCAAACCAGATTTGGTAGAAGAGAAAACAGAAGAAATTACTACAGAAATATCTGATGATGTAACCCGAGGCGAAGTCGAATTGAGCGAAGCTAAATCGGAAACTACTGATTCAGAAAAAACCAATCAAAATCCAAACTTCAAGAAAAACAACAACAATAACAATCCAAAATTTAATAAGAACAACGGAAATAAGAACTTCCGTGAATCAGATTTTGAATTTGATGGAATTATTGAAAGCGAGGGTGTTTTGGAAATGATGCCAGACGGATATGGTTTCTTGCGTTCTTCAGATTATAATTATTTAGCTTCTCCTGATGATATTTATTTATCACAATCACAAGTTCGTTTATTCGGATTAAAAACGGGAGATACTGTCAAAGGTGTAGTTCGCCCACCAAAAGAAGGTGAAAAGTTTTTCCCTCTAGTACGTGTTTTAAAAATCAATGGACACGATCCACAAGTCATTCGTGACCGAGTTTCTTTCGACCATTTAACGCCACTTTTTCCTGATGAAAGATTTAATTTATCTGGTAAAAACACCTCAATTTCTACAAGAATTATGGATATGTTTTCGCCAATTGGAAAAGGGCAACGTGCTATGCTTGTAGCACAACCAAAAACAGGTAAAACCATGTTATTAAAGGATATTGCCAATTCAATTGCGGCAAATCATCCAGAAGTATATTTAATTGTTTTATTAATTGATGAAAGGCCTGAAGAAGTTACTGATATGCAACGTTCTGTTCGTGCAGAAGTAATTGCTTCAACGTTTGATGAACCGGCAGACAGACACGTAAAAGTGGCAAATATTGTGTTGGAGAAAGCAAAACGTTTAGTTGAATGTGGACATGATGTTGTTATTTTATTAGACTCAATTACTCGTTTAGCAAGAGCTTATAATACGGTTCAACCAGCTTCTGGAAAGGTATTGAGTGGAGGAGTAGATGCCAACGCTTTACAAAAACCAAAACGTTTCTTTGGAGCAGCTCGTAATATAGAAAATGGTGGTTCGTTAAGTATTATTGCTACTGCTTTAACTGAAACTGGTTCTAAAATGGACGAAGTTATTTTCGAAGAATTTAAAGGAACAGGTAATATGGAATTACAATTGGATAGAAAAATTGCGAACAAACGTATTT
>CAMLRV010000258.1 GCA_946482495.1 uncultured Flavobacteriia bacterium | reverse complement strand
ACAATAAAATGTTTTTAATTAATTTTGCCATCATATTTGTTGACTTTAGCAAATTCACAATCAATCATAGAATTCACATCTACTTTGTGTTTTAGTTTTTCTCCAATTAATAAAAGTCAATTTACATACTGCCCAATACATTTGGCTTTTGGTTTTTTTGATAATCTACCATTAGAACTATATAGGACTAATAAGTTTGGAGAAATATTGAAAAATTTAAATGGAACTCCCAAAGAGGCTTTAGGAATTAATTATAATAATATGGACAAAATTAAATTGAAAAACACATGGTCACAAGATTATTATTATAAGCCAAAAGTTTTAAGTAATTCTCAGAAAGTAACTTTTAAACTAACTAAAAAGTTTTTAGAAAAAAATATAGATGATAATGGAAATATAAAAGTCAAAATTGCGTTAAATTGTAAATGTCATAAACTTTTAGATGAAATAGAAAAAATAAGATTAAAATCTAATCCTGTGAAATTTTCATTAATAACAACAATACAAGAGTTGCCTTATAAAAATGAAACAACAGGTAAACTGTACCAAGAAATGCGATTAATAAATAATTTAGAGGTAATTAATGATATAAATTTAGAAGCGGAAATTTAAATTCCCATCGACTGTTTTTCAATATCAATTAAATTTTGCCACACAGAAGTGTCAATTTTTGCAGATAAAATAAGCTCAGGCTCAGCAATCGCAAATAAACTACGTTTGATAGCAGTAACTAAAGTTTTTTGTATACTATAATAAGATAAGCCGATAGAGTTTTTAATTACTTTATTGGCTTTAGTTTTATTATCAAAAGTAAAGTTTCCGTTTTTTAATGTTAAAGAAATTAAATCTTTTATTTCTTTTTCTGTTGGTAAATTAAATCCAATTGAAAAATCAAATCTTCTTAACAAAGCTTCGTCTAACATTTCTTTTTGATTAGTAGCAGCAATAACAATACTTGATTGAGGTAAGTAATCGAAAAGCTGAAGTATAGTATTTACGACCCTTTTCATTTCACCGTGATCTTGACTGTAATCTCTGACTTTACCTAATGAATCAAATTCATCAATGAAAATTATACAATCTTCAGAAGCAGCTTTACGGAATATTTTGGATAAATTTTTACTTGTTTCACCTAATTTTGATGATACAATTGCACCTAAATTTACAACAACCATCATTTTGTTTAATTCTCCAGCTACAACATACGATGCTAAAGTTTTTCCACATCCAGAAGGACCATATAATAATAATTTATTTGCAATTGGTAAGTCAAATTTTCTTAATACTTCTGATTTATGATGCTCTTCGATGAAATGGTTCAAATTATCAGCAACATTGTTATCAGCTACAATATTTTCAAGGCGATAATCAGAAGTAAGTTTTTCTAAGATTAAATCTCCAACTTCTTTGTCTTCCATTCTATTAAAATAAGAATCTGAGCCAACTCTAGTTAAAGAACTAGTTTTTTGTTGACGAAAGGATTCTTTTAAAATAGATTGTAATTGTATAGCGAAATTAGTTTTTTTACTCTTTTTAGAATGCTCAATAAGTTCATTTAAAACAAACAATAGTTTTTCTTGGTCGTTTTCAAGACCGTATTTAGCAATATCCTTTATGTAATCAAATTGACTCATTTTCACAACAAATGTAATCATTTTTTATTTTTAGTTGTGAATTTGACGTTAAAAATAATTTCATTTTTAAAATAGTATTCTAAAATTCTTATTCAAATTCATTTCTTAATCTAGGTTAAGAGACTTTTCCTACAACCAAACGTAAATTTGTATCATAATAATTAGTAAATTTATATACAAATGAAAAATACAGTTTTACATAAAGCAAATACAAGAGGTCATGCCAATCATGGTTGGTTAAATGCTTACCATAGTTTTAGTTTTGCAAGTTGGTACAATCCAGAAAGAGTGCAATTTGGAATGTTACGTGTTTTAAACGATGATACGGTTGCAGCTGGTATGGGGTTCGGAACGCATCCACATGATAATATGGAAATTATTACGATTCCGTTAGAAGGTGATTTAGCACACAAAGACAGCATGGGAAATGCGGCGACTATCAAAACCGGTGATGTGCAAGTAATGAGTGCAGGAACTGGAATTCAGCATAGTGAGTTCAATCCGAATGCCAATCAACAAACAAAATTATTCCAAATTTGGTTGTTTCCAAAAGTTAGAAATGTGGAGCCTCGTTACCAACAAATCACGTTAGATGAAAGTAAACAAAAAAATAATTTTGCACAAATCTTATCTCCAAATCCAGATGATGCTGGTGTTTGGATTCATCAAGACGCATGGTTTCATTTAGCAGATTTCGACGCAGCTTTTTCTAAAACCTACGAATTGAAAAAAGAAGGAAATGGAATGTATGTTTTCGTAATTTCTGGAAAAATTACGGTAGACGGACAAGAATTAGAAACTCGTGATGGTTTAGGAATTACAAATTTTGAAACGTTAGATATTAAAGCCACAACGGATGCGAAATTTTTACTAATGGAAATTCCAATGGAACATTAATAAGCATTCAGTATTCAGTGTTCAGAAAAAAATAAAAAATGAGAGAAGAAGTACAACTAAGAATCAATGATAAAAACGGCGCTTTTTATGTTGAAGTAGATGGTAAACAAGAAGCAGTAATGACATTCGTTTTTGCTGGTGCAGATAAAATCATAATTGATCATACGGAAGTGAATCCTGGAAATAACGGAAAAGGTTTCGGTAAAAAAATGGTAACCAAAGCTGTGGAATTTGCTAGAGAAAAAGGAATTAAAATTATTCCGCTTTGTCCGTTTGCGAAAAGTGTTTTCGATAAAACTCCAGAATTTAGAGATGTTTTATAATTATGGAAAATCTATTAGAAAATAACATAACTGGAAAAATCGGTACTCAAAAATATTTAGTCAACATTACTTGGCGCAACGGAACATTTGTTATGGATGAACCGGTAAGTATTGAAGGGCAAGATTTAGGTCCAGATCCGTTTACAACGCTTTTGGCTTCTTTAGCAGGATGTACATTGTCCACTTTACGAATGTATATCGATAGAAAAGGGTGGGATATTCCGGAAATACATATTTCATTGAATTTAGCTCAAGAAAATAACCCGGATTTAACCACAACCATATCGAGAACTATTA
>CAMLRV010000257.1 GCA_946482495.1 uncultured Flavobacteriia bacterium | reverse complement strand
TTTAAAGATTTATTTATTAGTGTAGAATTATTAAAAAGGTTGCCTCAAAAAACCAAAAACCTAAAAATTTTCCTATTAGATTTTAGTTTTCTATAAAAATTAAGAATTCATTTTTAGTAATAAATCTTCCAAAACACTGAAAATCAATCTTTCCAATTTGTTAATTCTCTTCGAATTATTTAAAAATAACAGTTTTTATCTTTTAAAACAATATAAATTAGATATAATATCTTTTTAATTTCATTAAAACAATACAAAATATCTTTATTTGTATATATTTGCAAAAAAATTACAAATGTTTAATATTCAGGTTGCTACGAAATACCACTTTGATTGGGCTACGAAAATTTGCGAAGAAATGGAATCCTCTGCTAAAATTAGAGGAACCGGAATTGCAAAACGGTCGCCCGATTATATCAAGCAGAAGATGGAAGAAGGAAAAGCGATTATTGCTTTAACCGAAGACCAGCAATGGGCTGGGTTTTGTTATATCGAAACGTGGCAAAATGAAGAGTATGTGGCCAATTCGGGTTTAATTGTAGATCCAAAATTCCGTAAAAGCGGATTAGCAAAAATGATAAAAGCTAAAATTTTTGAACTGTCAAGAGCCAAATATCCGAATTCTAAAATTTTCGGACTCACAACAGGTTTAGCTGTCATGAAAATAAATTCGGAATTAGGATATCAACCCGTTACCTATTCGGAATTAACAAACGATGAACAATTTTGGAATGGTTGCAAAAGCTGTGTCAATTATGAAATATTAAAAAGTAAAGAATTTAAAAATTGTCTTTGCACAGCCATGTTATATAAATGTAATAATAAAGAAAAAGAAAATGCAAAAAAAGAAAATAGTATTAGCGTATAGTGGTGGTTTAGATACCACATATTGTGCAGTGTATTTAAATAAAATTGAAAATTACGAAGTGCATGCCGTAACTATAAATACGGGTGCGTTTTCAGAAAATGAAATTCAAGAATTAGAACAAAAAGCCAAACAACTTGGTGTAGCTTCCTATGTGTGTTTAGATGTTAGAGAAGAATATTACAATGAATGTATCAAATATTTAATTTTTGGAAACGTGTTAAAAAACGGAATTTATCCTTTATCTGTTAGTGCAGAAAGGGTGATTCAAGCCAAAAGTATTGCAAAACACGCTCAATTCTTAAGAATAAATACACTGGCACATGGAAGTACAGGAGCGGGAAATGATCAAGTCAGATTTGATATGATTTTCAATCACTTAATTCCAGATGTGACCATAATTACACCAATTAGAGATCATAAATTAAGCAGAGAAACAGAAATTGAATTTTTAAAATCTCACGGAGTGGAATTCAATTTTGTTAAAGCAAAATATAGTATCAATAAAGGGATTTGGGGAACTTCCATTGGAGGAAAAGAGACATTAAATTCTCTGGAAAATTTACCAGAAGAAGCTTGGCCTACTCAAGTTACCGAAAAAACCGAAAAAGATGTTTCGTTAGGTTTTAAAAATGGTGAATTGATTTCGGTGAATGATAAAATATTTACTCATCCAGTTCAAGCGATTGAATATTTACAAGAATTAGCACAACCTTTCGGTATCGGTAGAAATATTCATGTAGGAGATACAATTATTGGAATTAAAGGAAGAGTTGGTTTTGAAGCGGCTGCGCCAGAATTGATAATCAAAGCGCATCATTTATTAGAGAAACATACGCTAACAAAATGGCAATTATTCTGGAAAGAACAATTGGCAAACTGGTATGGTAATTGGCTGCACGAAGGTCAGATGCTCGATCCAACCATGCGTGATATCGAAGCTTTTTTAAATAATACACAAAAAACAGTAACGGGTGAAGTGTATATCACTTTGTTGCCTTACAGATATGTTTTAAATGGAATTAAAAGTAACCACGATTTAATGTCGGATGCTTTTGGTTCATACGGAGAAATGAATAATTCATGGTCGGGTGAAGATGTAAAAGGATTTACTAAAATTTTTGGTAATCAAACTTCTATTTATCATCAGGTCAATCAAACGGTACAACATGAACAAAATTAAAATAGGAATTATTGGAGGAGCGGGTTATACGGCGGGTGAATTATTGAGAATTTTAATTCATCATCCGTTAGCTGAAATTGTTTTTGTGCACAGTAAAAGTAATTCTGGGAAAAAGGTTTATGAGGTTCATGACGATTTATTTGGTGATACAGAATTGAAATTTTCTGACCATTTTCATAACGAAGTGGATGTTGTTTTTCTATGTATGGCGCATGGCGAATCCAAAGAAATGGTAAAACAATTCGATAATTCGATTAAAATTATTGATTTGAGTCAAGATTTCAGATTGATTTCTGACGGAAATTCTTTTGTTTACGGCTTACCAGAGTTGAATAGAGAAGTGATTAAAATCGCACAACATGTTGCAAATCCGGGATGTTTCGCAACCGCAATTCAATTGGCTTTATTGCCTTTGGCTGAAAAAAACCTATTGCAAAGTGAGGTGCATATTACGTGTACAACGGGTTCCACTGGCGCCGGACAATCATTAAGTGAAACGTCGCATTTTAGTTGGAGACAAAATAATTTATCGGTGTATAAAGCGTTCACGCATCAGCATTTGGCAGAAATCGGACAAAGTATTGTGTATGCACAACCCGATTTTAATCATGCTATTAATATGATTCCTCAACGAGGTTCTTTTACCAGAGGAATTATGGCGAGTATGTATTTGAATTGCGAAAATACTCTAGATGAAATCGTAAATATATTTGAAACAAAGTACGAAAACCATCCTTTTGTATTTGTCTCTAAAAAGAATATTCATTTGAAACAAGTGGTAAACACGAACAAATGTTTGCTGTATTTAGAAAAACAAAACGATAAATTACTAATTGTAAGTATCATCGATAATTTATTGAAAGGAGCTTCAGGACAAGCCGTACAAAACATGAATTTGCTTTTTGGTTTAGAAGAAACCATGGGCTTAAAATTAAAACCAAGCGCATTTTAAAATGAAAAATACTGTAGTTGAAAAAAAGAATTTATTTGAGGTGTATTCCGTTTTTCCCATAGAAATTCAAAAAGCTTTGGGTTCAAAATTATGGGATAATAAAGGCATGGAATATTTAGATTTATATGGTGGTCATGCGGTAATTTCGATCGGAC
>CAMLRV010000256.1 GCA_946482495.1 uncultured Flavobacteriia bacterium | reverse complement strand
ATTTCTATGAAAGAGAAATCTGTTACAGCTTTTATCGGGCCTTCAGGTTGCGGAAAATCTACTTTTCTGAGATTGCTAAATAGAATGAACGATTTAATTGATAACACCTATTTAAATGGTGTAATTTTTATTGATGGTGTTAATATTTATGATAAAACTACTAATGTGGATAGTTTAAGAAAAAATGTAGGAATGGTTTTTCAAAAACCAAATCCATTTCCTAAAACTATTTTCGAAAATGTAGCATACGGATTAAAAGTAAACGGAATTACGGACAAAAAAATTATAGAAGAACGAGTGATTTCTTCCATTCAACAAGTGGCATTGTGGGATGAAGTAAAAGATAAATTGAAAAAATCCGCATTTGAATTATCTGGTGGACAGCAACAACGATTATGTATTGCCAGAGCTTTAGCCATTCAACCTTCAGTATTATTGATGGATGAACCAACATCTGCATTAGATCCCATATCAACAGCTAAAGTAGAAGAATTGATTCATCGTTTGAAAGAAGAATATACTATAGTTATTGTAACTCATAATATGCAACAAGCCGCTCGAATTAGTGATAATACAGCATTTTTCTATTTAGGCGAATTAATAGAATATGATAAAACAAAAAATTTATTCACTAATCCCAAAATAGAAAAAACTCAAAACTATATTACTGGAAGATTTGGATAGTAATAATTTAAAACTTTTTAAAATGACACAAATAGATATTGAAATCCAAGATATTAAAGATGAATTAATTGAATTGTGGGAATTGGTAAATTCGCAATTAATTAAAGCCAATACTGCTTTGATTAGTGTGGATAAAGATTTGGCAAGAGAAATTATTGTGACTGAAAAAAAAGTAAATTCTTTAGAACTAAAATTAGAAAGAAATAGTGAAAATGTGATAGCGCTTTTCAACCCAGTTGCAATGGATTTACGATTTATTTTGGCGGTATTGAAAATAAATACCAATTTGGAAAGTACAGCAAATGCTGCTGCTGGTTTAGCCAAGTTTATTAAGGAAACAGAAGAAAAATTCGATACAAATTTAATTGATGAAGTTAGAATAAAAGAGATGTTTGAAATCGTAATTTCCATGATGGAAGATGCATTAATCTCTTTTGATCAGGAAGATTCTAAATTAGCTAGAGAAATTTTAAAAGCAGATGAATCTTTGGATATAATTAATAGAAAATCTAATAAAATAATTGCTGATTATTGTAGAAATAAAGCTGATAATATTGAATTCGCACTCTATGTTTTAAACTGTATTAGAAAATTAGAAAGAGTAGGTGATCAAGCTAAAAATATGGCTGAAGAAGTTATTTTTTTCATTGAAGCAAAAGTATTACGTCATAAAAATAATAAGAAAAAGAAAAAATAAATTGCTCTCAAAAAGAATTACAGTTTCGACTTAAAATCATTTGTTAAAAAAAACTTAAAATTTCTAAAACCAAGTAACATTAAATTATTTTTTAGACAGATTAGTTAATAATTAACTAAACTATAATTTATGCTTAAAAAATCACTGCAGATTCTTTTTTGCGTTTCTCTTTTAACTAGCGCAGAAAGTTTTGCACAAAAGAAAGACAAAAAGAATAAAAATGCTCCACAACCAGTAGCCGCTGATGCCAAAAAGCCAGATGCTAAAAAAGAACCTAAACCTTACAAAAAAGTAATCGATTCTACAGCGGTTACTCAAAAAGGATTAATTGATGTTCATAAAGTTGCAGATAAATATTTATTTGAAATTTCTGAATCGTTAATCGGAAAAGAAATCATGACTATCACCAGATATTCTAAAACGCCAGCTGGTGGAGGAATTTTCGGTGGAGAAGAAATTAACCGTCAAGTAGTTCGTTTCGAAAAAGGTCAAAATAATACTATCATTTTACGTTCGATTACCTACGTAATTACAACTCCAGATGAAGATAAACCAATTACAAAATCTGTAAAAAATTCAAGTGCTGATCCAATTATTGGGATTTACGATATTTTGGCGTATAAAAAAGATGAGTCTGGAAAAGAAAATGTGGCTAGTGTAATTGATATGAATTCGGCTTTTGATTCTGATATGCAAACGTTTTCATTAAGTTCAATTAATAAGCAATTATTAAGTATTCAGGCTTTCCAAAAAGATAAATCTTTTATCCAATTTATAAAAAGTTTCCCAATCAATACTGAAATTAGAACTACAAAAACATTTACAACTGTAGCGCCACAAATTTCTAGAAATCCAACGCCTAAAATTGGAGTAGATTTACCTGCAGGTTTAGATGCAGGAGTAGTAACAATGGAATTAAATACTTCATTTATTTTATTGCCGGAAAATCCTATGCGTAAACGTACTTTTGATAAAAGAGTAGGTTACTTTGCAAATGGTTACGGAGTTTTTACAGAAGATTCTCAAAAATCTGAAACAGATGTTTTTGCAGTAAGATGGCGTTTAGAGCCTAAAAATGCAGAAGATGCAGAAAAACAAAAAAGAGGTGAATTAATTGAGCCTAAAAAACCAATTGTATATTATTTAGATCCAGCTACTCCAGATAAATGGAAACCATTCATCAAACAAGGAATTGACGACTGGCAAGAAGCTTTCGAATTTGCAGGTTGGAAAAATGCTATTCGTGGTGAATATTGGCCAGAAAATGATCCAACAATGAGTTTAGAAGATGCGCGTTTTTCGGTTTTAAGATATTTTGCAGCTGAAATTCAAAATGCATACGGACCTAATGTTCACGACCCAAGAACTGGTGAAATTATGGAGTCTCACATTGGTTGGTACCACAATATCATGAGTTTATTACGTGATTGGTATTTAATTCAAACGGCTGCTGTAGATCCAAATGCTAGACATAAAAAATTAGATGATAAATTAATGGGAGAATTAATTCGTTTTGTTTCTTCTCACGAAGTAGGTCACACTTTAGGATTACGTCATAACATGGGTGCAAGTAATGCGACACCGGTTGAAATGTTAAGAAATGCAGAATTCCAAAAGAAAAACGGACACACGTCATCCATCATGGATTATGCGCGATTCAATTATGTAGCACAACCTGAAGATAATGTGAAAGATTTATTTCCAAAAATTGGAGATTACGACAAATGGGCAATTAAATGGGGTTATTCGTATTTTAATAATGCTAAATCTGAAGAAGAA
>CAMLRV010000255.1 GCA_946482495.1 uncultured Flavobacteriia bacterium | reverse complement strand
AACTTGATATGGATATTTCCGAAAGAGATTCTTTATTTAGAGAAGCAGCTGAAGTTGTAGTTTCGGCGCAACAAGGTTCGGCATCTTTAATCCAAAGAAAATTAAAATTAGGATATAACAGAGCAGGAAGAATTATAGATCAGTTAGAAGCAGCAGGAATTGTTGGTCCTTTTGAAGGTAGCAAAGCACGTCAAGTATTAATAACTGATTTAACTTCTTTAGAAACATTTTTTAATAACGAACAATAGAATATAATAAAATAAAAATGAAAAAATTATTGACATTTACAGCAATCACCTTTTTTTTAGTATCATTTAACACGGTTAAAGTTGAAACTGTTAAAGAAACTAATGCAGCAAAAGCATTGTTAGATAAAGTAGTTTCGACTGCAAAGTCATATAAAAATATGGTTATTGAATTCAAATATGCAATTAATAACACAAAAGAAAATATCAATCAAGAAAGTAAAGGAACAGTTGCATTACAAGGAAATAAGTATAACTTAAATTTTATGGGTGTGACTAAAATTTTCGATGGAAAAAAAATATATACAATTGTTCCAGAAGATGAAGAAGTAACCATTTCTAATCATGATGAAAATGATGCGAATGCGATGTCTCCAAATAAAATTTTTACTTTTTTCAAAAAAGGATTTAAATATACTATGGATATCAAACAACCTGTAGCTGGTAAAACAATACAGTATGTGAAGTTAACACCATCTAGTGTTACTGATAAAAGAAAGGAAATCTTAATTGGTATCGATACCAAATCAAATCAAATCTATAACTTGATTGAAATCGGTAAAAATGGTACAAAAACAACTTTAACAGTATCTTCGTTTAAAATTAACCAAGCTTTAGCAAAAAATCATTTTACCTTTGTAAAATCGAAATACCCAAATTATTACATTAATAAAGCAGATTAATTTTTAAAAATATATTCTAATAGCAGAGCAATTTGCTATTATTTTTAGAGTAAGAGATAAATGAAAATAATAGATAAATATTTATTAAAATCTTTCCTGATTACATTTACTACGGTATTTGTAATCCTTTTTTTTATATTCGTTTTGCAGAGTATTTGGCTATTTATCGCCGAATTAGCTGGAAAAGATTTAGATTTTGTAACTATTTTTAAATTTATTTTTTACTATTCTCCAATAATGGTTCCTTTGGTTTTGCCATTATCTATTTTGTTAGCATCGATTATGACTTTCGGTAGTTTTGCCGAAAACTATGAATTTGCGGCCATGAAATCTGGTGGAATTTCCTTAAGAAGGTCGATGAAATATTTAATTATTTGCACTTTCGTTTTAAGTGCTATTGCCTTTTTATTTGCAAATAATATTATTCCTGAAGCGCAATACCGATTTGTTAATTTAAGGAAAAACATTCTGCAAACTAAACCAGCAATGGCTATTGGAGAAGGACAATTTAATAAAATTGGAACTTCCACAACCATTAAAGTAGAAAAGAAATCGGGTGAAAATGGTGAATTTTTAGAAGGCATCACCATGCACATGAAAAAAGGTGAATTTTCGCCAATTACCACTGTAATTAAAGCTAAAAAAGGAGTTTTGAAAAGTGATGAAACTTCTAATTTATTGCAGCTTGATTTATTAGATGGGAATTATTACGAAGATATCCAATCACAAAAGATGGAAGAACGTGAGAAGTTACCATTTGCAAAAAGTAGTTTTAAAAAGTATACTATAAATATAGATTTAGCTAAACTTAACGGAACTTCAGAAGAGGGTGGAGAAATTATCAACGCTTATAATATGTTAAATATGAGTGAATTAAAATATGCAATTGATTCACTACAATTAAATTATAATAAGGATGTAATTTCATATAGTGAAAACATTGATAAAAGTTCTCAAAGTTTAACTAATGCTTTACAAGAACAAGATCCAAATAGAGTCGTAACTCCAGTAAAAGCCAAAAATTCCACCGATTTATTAGAAATTATTCCTCAGGAAAAAAAATCGGTAATTTTAGATGTCGCGAAAAGTAATATTTCAAATACAGTTTATACTTTAGATGGGTATTCTACCGATTTAGAATTGAAAAAGAATAATATTAACGATTTTTGGATTGGTTACTATGATAAGATTTTAGTAGCTTATTCTTGTTTACTAATGTTCTTTATTGGAGCACCATTAGGAGCAATTATCAGAAAGGGAGGATTAGGTTTACCAATTGTTTTTGCAGTATTAATTTTTATCATTTTTAACTTTGCGAATACTTTCGGAAAAAAATTAGCCGGACAAGATGCCATGCATCCATTTATTGGAGTAGCAGCAGGAGCAATGATATTAACTCCATTTGCAATTTTATTTACCTACAGAGCAACTAACGATATGGGATTAACAATTGATTTAGATTGGTTGATTAATCCAATAATGAAAATATTCAATAAACTTACAAACAACAAACTACAAAGTTCTAACACACAAACTAATGAGCAATAAAATACAACTCAACACAATTGAAGAAGCTATTGAAGATATTCGTCAAGGCAAAATGATTATTGTAGTTGATGATGAAGACAGAGAAAATGAAGGTGATTTTTTAGCCGCTGCAGATAAAGTTACGCCAGAAATGATCAACTTTATGGCTACTCACGGAAAAGGATTAATTTGTGTACCATTAACAGAATCGAGATGTAAGGAATTAGAATTACACTCAATGGTTACAAATAATACTGATAATATGGAAACTGCTTTTACTGTTTCTGTAGATTTAAAAGGTAACGGAGTAACAACAGGGATTTCTGCTGCAGATAGATCAAAGACTATTGAAGCTTTAGTAAATCCTGATACAAAACCTTATGAATTAGGTCGACCAGGACATATTTTTCCTTTAATTGCACGTCAAGGTGGTGTTTTAAGAAGAACAGGTCATACAGAAGCAGCAATAGATTTTGCTCGTTTAGCTGGGTTTTCTTCTGCAGGTGTAATTTGTGAAATCATGAATGATGATGGAACAATGGCGCGTTTACCAGAATTAGTTGAAGTAGCTAAAAAATTCGATTTGAAATTAGTTTCAATTGAAGATTTAGTAGCTTACAGAATGCAACACGATAGCTTAATTAAGAAAAAAGAAGATTTCGAAGTGCAAACAAAATTTGGTTCATTCAGACTTCGTGCTTATTTACAAGTAA
>CAMLRV010000254.1 GCA_946482495.1 uncultured Flavobacteriia bacterium | reverse complement strand
AATGTTTGTATTATTTGTTCGTTATGCGCTATTATTCCAGTTTTTTCAACCATATAAACAAAAGCTTTATAGTCATTTTTGTAAAGTTCCACCCAACCACAAAGTACTTTTTCAGCCTTATTGCTTTCTAATAAATACGAAGCGTAGTTAGACATAAAATTCGATTTAAAATCGTCAAAAACAAAAAATGCATTTTCCGTTTTTAATTGATTTTTGATACTTATTTCGCCCACACAAATATTTGGCAACGTGTACACAAATACTGCTGGACTAGGAAAATAATTATCGATATCAGAAATAGATTCTTGATATTTCACATCTGTATCCAGACTTGAAGCTTTATTCGCAAAAACGATGGCAATATCGTTTTCTTTGTTTAAATCGATGTTATTTTTCAACACAACTTCCGCACCCAAAAAGGCTAATTTACTTAAATTATCCATCTTAAAAAATTTAGGATAATCTAATTCAATTGCTTTAGATGCATTTTTAATAAATTCAGAAAATGAAACATCCTTCATTTCTAAAACGGTATTTCCGTTTAGTTGAAGCACGTTGTTTTCAATTTTACAATAGTTCGATATGTGAAATTCTTTTGTCAAATTTTAATTTATTTTTTCAAATAAGATTGCTGTATTACAACCTCCAAATCCAGAAGCCGTTTTCAAAAAATATTTGATTTCTTTCTTTCTATTTTCTTTTAAAACATCAATTGGAATTGAAACACCTAAGTTCGAAAGTCCTTTTGAAGCAACTAATTCATCATTGTAAGCAGATTCTAAAGCCATAACAATTTCTAATAATCCAGAAGCTCCTAAGGTATGTCCATAATACCCTTTTAAACTATTAATCGCTACCTTTTCAATATTAGATCTTGAAAAAGCAATCGCTTCCATTTCATCATTATATAAAGTTGCAGTTCCGTGAGCTGAAATATAATCTAGTTTATCTTTTGTAATATTCGCTTCTTTAAAAGCGCTTTCTATACTTCTATGCAAACCTTCACCAGTTCGTGATGGACCAGAAATATGATTCGCATCATTAATTGAACCATCTCCAATGATAGCAACAGCATTATCGGTTGGTTTTTCAGAAGTAACATAAACTGCTGCACTAGCTTCACCAAGAGTTACACCGCTACGTTCTGAATCGTATGGGGCGCAAGGCAAATTACTCATCGCTAAAAATGAATTGAAACCTGATAAAACAAATTCAGAAATTTCGTCACCTGCGATAATAAATGCATTTTCATAAGTTCCGAATTGAATCATTCGTTTCGCAACTGAAACTGCTAAAACTCCAGAAACACAAGCATTAGAAACCACAATTGGTTCTGTTTTAAAATCAAAAAAAGTATTTATTTTTTTAACTAAAGTTGCTAATTGCGCTTCTTCAATTGGTAAATTTTTATTTTCTAATAAAGAGATATTTCCTTTTGTTGTAGATAAAATTAAAACCGATTTATCAGTAACTTTATTTTTAGCAATGATTGGATACAAAGCCAAAATCAGCATCTTTTCTAATTTTGTAAAAGTTGAATTCGAATTTGGAACTTTTAAAAAACTATCATTTAACTTCTCATTATCAATAACAGAAGTATAAATGGAAGTCAAATTCCCATACTTTTCATAAAATTGAATTCCGGATTGTCCATTACTAATTGCCTTCCAATTTGCTTCTAAATCGAAACCTAAAGGAGTTACACAATTTGCATCGGTGATATAAATATTTTTATTGTTTATCATTATAATAATCCTACACTTTTCTTCCACTCATCATAAAAAGTAGGAGCATTTAAAACTAAATTTCCATCGTTATCTAAAAAAACCTGTGTTGTTTCTCCTGTACAAGCCACTTCATTATTGCTATCGTAAATTACATATCTAAAAATCATTTTAGCTGCTGGCGAATTTACAATTGTAGTTTCTATTCTGGCAACATCTCCATAACGTAAAGAAAGTTTATGTTCACAAACTGATTGTACAATTGGAGTGGTATACCCATGTTTTTGTACATCTAAATATGAAATTCCATGCAACCTTCCAAAAGCTTCTCTTCCATCTTCAAAATAAGTGATATAGCAACCGTGCCAAACAATTCCTAATGGATCTGTTTCGTTAAATCGGATTCTAATATCTTTAGAAACACTTAAGTGTGACGCCTCTTTATACTGCTCTTTTCTTTTTATCATATTGGATGGCAATAAAAATTGTAATTGCGAAAAACAAAAGTAGTAAAAATATTTCTGGAAGAATTTCTACTGCATTTGATTCGCGTAGTAAAACATCGTAAAATGCGTTTAATCCCCAATTCATTGGCGAAATATGTGACACCACTTGCATTATTTTTGGCATGGCAAAAACAGGAACCCAAACTCCACCTATTGCTGCTAAAATAACAACAGATGTTGCGCCAAATGGAGCTGATTGTTCTTGTGTTTTAGCAATAGTTCCCAATAAAATTCCAAATCCAATGGCTGCTAATCCAGAAAATAAAGCAACCACACTCATTAAAAAGAATTTCCCTTCTAAATCTAAAATTGGTAAGTTCAAATATGGAAATAAATAAATTCCAACCAAAACCATCAGATAAAACTGAATCATACAAATGATTAAATAGGTAATTGTTTTGGCTGCAATTACAATGGCGTATGGAACGGGATTGGTAATTAATCGGATTTGTGTTCCTTGACCTTTTTCTTTAACAATGTTAATTGACAATGGCACAACGATAAAAAAGATGGCAAATAATGTCCAAGCTGGTACGTTATGTTGTACCGAATTGGGTAATACTTCTTTATCATTAATTACTGGAACAATTTCTTTAAAAGTGATAAAACTTTCTTGTTCAAAAATAGGTTCGTCACCTTCACCTAATTCTTCTTGAAAGGTGGCGTAAATTGATTTCGTTTCAATTTGTGAAATCATTTTATCAATGCTACTTTTTACATTACTTTTGAATGTAGCTTGTGTGGCTGGATCAAAGTAAAGTATGATTTCTTTTTTATTTATTTTGGGTTGAATACTATCTTTTTTTGGAGCTTCACTTAAACCAAAATTTGAAACAATTTTATCTACATTTTGATTTACTTTTAGTTGCAAATCTTTACTTAAATTTTCAGGAATAATAATAGCTAATTGATATTTCCCTTTAAAAACGGCTTCTTTTGCAG
>CAMLRV010000253.1 GCA_946482495.1 uncultured Flavobacteriia bacterium | reverse complement strand
AGAAAACATCAATGTTTTAGCGAGTTCAAGAGATATTGTGATTAATGATGAAAATGGAAAGTTATACGGTTTAAATCCTGAAATTGCTTGGAATTACGGAACAAGTTTAATTCAGAAATTTTTCCTTTTCGGAAAAGAAAATGAAATTGTAGTGGATTATTATAAAACCGATTTCAGTAATCAAATTGTAGTAGATTTAGAAAATCCTAGGCAAGTAACCTTCTCTAATTTAAAAGGGAAAAGTTATGCGGAATCGTTTCAAATTGAATGGAATATTACTTTAATGACACATTTAAATGTAAGAACAGCTTATAAATATTTGAATGTTAAAACCGATTATTCAACAGGACTATTAGATAAACCTTTACAAGCTAAAAATAGATTTTTTGCCAATGTTGCCTATGCAACACATATCTTAGATAAAGGGCAACAATGGAAATTTGATGCTACATTTAATTGGATAGGAGAGCAACGTTTGCCTAATACATTAGCCAATCCAGTACAATATCAAATGCCAGCTTATTCGCCAAGTTATCAATTGATTAATGCGCAAGTTACTAGAACTTTTTCAAGTACATTTGAAATGTATGTTGGTGCCGAAAATTTAGGTAATTTTAAACAAAAAAATGCTATTATTGCATCAGATAATCCTAATAGTCCCTATTTTGATAGTACGATGATTTATGGTCCAGTTTTTGGTAATATGTTTTATGCAGGATTGCGTTTTAAAATTAAAGCCAAAAAAGAAGTGGTAGCAACAGAATCAAAACAAATAGAAAATCACAATTAAAAATAAAATATGAAAAAATTAGTATTAGTAGCATTTGTAGCAGTTTTAGGCTTAACTGCCATGGCACAAGAGAAAAATAAAAACAAAAAAGTTGAAGTAGAAGTAAAAGGAAATTGTTCAATGTGTGAAAAACGTATTGAAAAAGCCGCTTTTTCTGTAAAAGGAGTTAAAAGTGCAGAATGGCATGCCGATCATCAAGATTTGCATTTAATTATTGATGAAACAAAATGTAATGTTTTAGATGTAGAAAAAGCAATTGCTAAAGCAGGTCATGATACTCAAGATGTAAAAGCTACAGACGAAGAATATTCTAAGATTCATGGATGTTGCCAATATAGAACTCAAGAAAGTCATTAATTTGTAATAATTTTTATTATATTTGGTACACTAACCAATTAAATTATTTATTATGCCTTTTAATTTTTACGCAATTTTAGTAGCAACATTAGTGTCACTACTTGTAGGTTTTGTATGGTACAATCCTAAAGTTTTTGGAACCATCTGGATGAATGAAACTGGGATGACTGAAGAGAAAGCGCAGCAAGGAAACATGCTTAAAATCTTTGGTTTAACAATTGTTTATTCATTTTTAATTTCATTCATGTTATCAGGAATGGTGATTCATCAAATTGGAGCATTAGGAATGATCGGTGGAGAAGTTGAAAAAGCGTTACCTTCTTACGCAGCATTTATGGCTGATTATGGAGATGCTTTTAGAAGTTTCAAACATGGAGCACTTCATGGATGTATGACAGGAGTTTTATTTGTGTTACCAATTACTGCAATTAACAGTTTATTTGAACACAAATCTTGGAAATACATTTTAGTAACTGGCGGATTTTGGGTAGTTACTTTAACAATTATGGGTGCTATTATTTGCGGATGGAAATAATTAACATTTTATTATAAAATAGAAGTCCTACATTTGTAGGACTTTTTTATGCCTTGAAAAAAACTACGACAAAAATATTCGATACAATTGAAGATTTACCAGAAAATTGGAATGCAGTTGCTACTGCTAACCATTTTCTGCAAACACCTTATTTGAAAGTTTTAGAACTTTCAGCGCCAACCAATATGCAATGTTTTTATATTGGTATTTATGAAAATGATGCGCTTATTGGAGTTTCACTAGCACAATATTTAGATTTAAACAAGTTGGAATCTTTCGGTGAAAGAGATAATTGTTTGAAAACACATGTTCGAAATTTTATTTTCAGAAACTTTGCCTCACATACTTTGTTTTTAGGTAATAATATGATTACAGGTCAAAATAGTTTTACGTTTAATAAGGAAATTAGTTTTGAAGAAGTGAGTCATATTTTAATCCAAAGTTCTCTGGAACTTGTGGCTTATTTTAAACAAAAAGGTATAAAAATTCATTTAGTTACTTTCAAAGATTTTTATCAAGATTGTGCTGTTGAGTTTAAAAATCATGCTTTTGCGAATGTGTACGAATTCAATACACAACCTAACATGATTTTCGAATTGCCTTCCAATTGGAAATCTATAGATGATTATTATAATGCTTTTTCCAAAAAATACCGTGATCAATACAAACGTGCACATAAAAAGTTTGAAGGAATTCTAGTAAAAGAATTATCGTTAGAAGAAATTATTTTTCACGAGCCAAGAATTAATGAATTGTATCATCATGTGGCTAAAAATGCGCCTTTCAATACGTTTTTCTTAGCTGAAAATCATTTCTCAACATTCAAAAAACAAAGTGGAAACGGATTTAAAATCTTTGGTTATTTTTTTGAGGAGAAACTTATCGGATTTCATTCTGTTTTATTAAATGAAACCGTTTTGGAAACCTATTTCTTGGGTTATGATGAACAAGTTCAAAAAGAAAAAATGTTGTATTTGAATATGTTGTACAACATGACAGAATTTGGAATCACACATCAATTTCAAAAAATCATATTCGGAAGAACGGCTTTAGAAATTAAAAGTTCCATCGGTGCGAAGCCTGTAATGATGTCGGGTTTTATTTATCATAGAAATGCTTTAGTAAATAAATTTTTAGGAAAAATATTTAAAAATCTCGAACCAGAAACAGTTTGGCAACAGCGTCATCCTTTTAAAGAATAGTTAAAGACCTGTCAGTTTTCAAAAATCTGACAGGTCTTTAAATTATTTACTAGTTTTTATTTTTCCACTTTTAGAATGTGCCGAAAATTCTGGTGCATACATGCTTTGTAAATTCGCATAACCATCCGAAAATGTTCCTTCATTATTTACTCGGACTTGATATTCTAAAACATAAGTTCCTTTTGGTAAATTATCGAAGAAGAAGTGTGAAGCTACATCTTTTGTACTCATGTAATAATATGTGTTGTTAATCCATTTTGATTCTGAAATTACATTTATTGGTTCGAAACAACTTG